>JAPPKP010000116.1:6793-10540 GCA_028819955.1 Rhodospirillaceae bacterium
CAGCTCTGTATCGGGCGGCGCATGCGGGACTACCACATCTCCTGCCTGGTCAATCCCTCCGCCGGTCGGGAGTTCGCGTGGGATGGCGACAGCGCCCCGCCCGCCGAGACGCCCCGCCACGTGCTGGTGGTGGGCGGCGGCCCGGCCGGGCTGGAGACCGCCCGCATCGCCGCAGAGCGCGGGCATCGCGTGACGCTGGCAGAGAAGGCGGAGGCGCTGGGCGGGCAATTCCGCCTCGCCGCCGCGCAACCGGAGCGGGACGAGATCGACGAGCTGCTGGGCTGGTACCGCACCCAGCTGGAGAAGCTGCAGGTTCGCGTCGAGCTGGGCACGGAGATGACCGCCGAGGCCATACGGGAAATTGGGGCCGATGCGGTCGTGCTCTCCACAGGGTCGGTGCCCACACGCACCGGGTTTCAGCGGGCGCTCCCCCACGTCGATGCCCTTCCCGGCGCCGAGCAGGAGAATGTCTGCGCCGTCAACGACGTTCTGGACGGCACCGCCCGGCCCGGCGAGAGGGTGCTCCTGCTTGACGACCTCAACGGCTGGTGGCCCGCGTCGGGCACCGCGCTGCACCTCGCCGAGCGCGGCCACGCCGTGACCGTCGTCACCGCGTCCGAGAAGGCGGCGGAGGCGCTCGATATCTCGCATCTCGGCCCGAGCACGCGCGAGCGCTTCGCGAAGCAGGGCATCGAAGTGATCGGCGCCCACGCGCTGACCCGATGGGAGAGGAACACCGCCACCATCGCGAACCTCCACACCGGCGATGAGCGGAAGGTGGAAGCCGACAGCCTCGTGCTGGCCACCACCAACACGGTGGACGACGCGCTCGCCCGCGCGCTCGCCGACGACGGCCTTGAGGTGCACACCGTGGGCGACATGGTCGCGGCGCGTACCGCGAGCATGGCTTTCTACGAGGGCCGCATGCTCGGCATGAGGCTCTAGCCCGCGTGCCGGACCCCGCAGAGCGCCGAGGCGCACGCGCGCTCCTCTGGCCGGCGGTTCTGCTGGTGGTCTCGTCCCTCGGCTGGGGCGTCCTCTATTCGCTCAACCGGTTGGCGACGACCGACGGCATTCCCTTCATCCCCTACGTGTTCTGGATGGGGACCGGCGCCGCCCTCATCCTGCTGGCATTCGGCGCGGTGTTCCGCACGCTGCCGAGGCTCTCGTGGGAGCACATGCGGGGCTACCTCGTGCTCGGTACGATCTCCTTCGGCATGACCTACACCGTGCTGGTCTTCGTCGCGCCCAAGGTACCGGCGGGCGTACTCGGGCTCGGCGCGACGCTCACGCCCATCCTCACTTACCCGGCCGCCGCGCTCCTTCGCATGGACCGCTTCCGCGCGATCCGCACCGTGGGGCTGGTCCTCGGCGTCGGCGGCGTGGCGCTGGTGGTGGTGCCCGAGACCAGCCTCCCCACCCCCGACATGGCGCCCTGGGTGCTGCTGAGCTTCGTCGCAGCAGCGCTCTATGTCGCGAACGCGCTGATCATCTCGTGGCTCAGGCCGCCGGCCGACGGCGCGCTGCCCCTGGCCGGGGGCATGCTGGCGACCGGCGCGGTCTTCATGTTCGTGGTGATGGCGGCGACCGGAGAGTGGTGGTGGTTCGAGGGGCCGATGACCGACGGCGACTGGGCCCTGGCCGCCGCGTCGGGGGTCACGGCGCTGGTCTTCTACCTGATGGTGGAGATCATCCGCCTCGCCGGTCCCGTCTTCTTCACCACGGTCAACTTCATGATCCCGCTCACCGGCATCGGCTGGGGCGTGCTCTTCTTCGGCGAGAGCCACAGCTACTGGATCTGGCTTGCGCTCGTGCTCATGCTGGCCGGCCTCTTCCTGGTCAACCGGCCGGCTGCGCCGCAGGACAGGGCTTCCGACCCGGCGTCTTGACGCACCGGGCGCTCTGGGCGCAATTTGCGCCTGAAGCGCGAGAGGGAGCGGCCCATGAAGCTCACGGCCGAACAGTGCGAGACCCTGGACCGCGAGGGCTATCTCTTCCTGCCGGACCTCTTCTCGGCCGAAGAGGCTGCGGCGCTGCGCGCGGAGCTGCCGTCCGTCTTCGCACGCAAGGGGCCGGAGATCGTGCGCGAGCACAACGGCGCCGTGCGCACCGCCTTCGGCGTCCACACCTATAGCGACATTTACTGGCGGCTCTCGCGCCATCCGCGCCTGGTCGAGCCTGCGATGCAGGTGCTGGGCGGCCCGATCTACATCCACCAGTTCAAGGTGAACGCCAAGGCCGCCTTCGACGGTGACGTCTGGCAGTGGCATCAGGATTACGGCACCTGGTCGCGCGAAGACTTGATGCCGGAGGCCAAGGGCATGAACCTCGCGGTCTTCCTCGACCCGGTGAACGAGTTCAACGGGCCGTTGATGTTCATCCCCCGCTCGCACCGGCGCGGGCGGATCGAGGCCGGCCACGACATCGAGACCACGAGCTACCCGCTCTGGACCGTCGACAACGAGACCATCACGGAGCTGGTGGCGGAAGGCGGGATCGTGGCACCCAAGGGCGAGCCCGGCGCGGCCGTGTTCTTCCACTGCAATCTGGTGCACGCCTCTGCCCCCAACATGTCGCCCTGGGGCCGGCTCGCGGTCTACTATTCGGCCAACCGCGTGGACAACGCGATCCGCCGCTTCAAGCGGCCGGAGTACATCGCGCACCGGGACTTCGCGCCGATCGAGCCCCTCGGCGACGACTGCCTCCTGGGGGAACCCGAGCGCACCGCCGGCGCCGCCGCCCAATAGCCCTCCCGTCCCTTAGACCACAAGCCTGATGCGGCGCCGCGGGCCGCTTTCTCTCCCGATCTTCCTGCTGTTCACGATCGGGGCGGTCTATCCGCTCATCTTCACCATGAACAAGATCGCGGTGGATGCGGGGACGCCGCCGGTCGCCTTCACCTTCTGGCAGACGCTGGGCGCCGCGGTCCTGCTGCTGATCCTCGCCGCCTGGCGGCGTGCGCTGCCGCGGCTGGAGGCCCGGCATCTCAAGGCCTACTTCGTGCTCGGGCTGTTCGGCATCGCCGCGCCGGTCGCGCTGATGACCTGGCTCGCACCGAAGCTGCCGACCGGCATCCTCTCCATGGTGGTGATCCTCTCGCCGCCGATCACCTATCTGATCGCGCTGACCCTGCGGCTGGAGCGGGTGCGCGCCTTGAGCCTGATCGGCGTGCTGTGCGGCGTGGGCGGCATCCTGCTCATGGCCATCCCCACCTTCTCCTTGCCCGAGCCCGGCATGGTGGTCTGGTTCCTGCTGGCCCTGCTGGCGCCCGCGTCCTTCGCGCTGACCAACAACCTCGCGGCCCTGATCGACCCGCCGGAAACACCGGTGCTCACCTTCGCGAGCGGCATCGTGACGGCGGCGGCGATCCTGCTGGCGCCGGTGATGATCGGGCTGGGCGAGACCTACGTGGTGCCGGGGCCGGACACCGTCGCGGATCTCGCGATCCTGGGCGCCGCCGGCGTCACCATCACCATGTACATCACCTTCCTGATCATCGTCCGCGCCGCCGGCCCGGTCTTCTTCTCGCAGTTCAACTATGTGGTGGTGGTGGCCGGCCTCGGCTGGGGCATCCTGTTTTTTCAGGAGAGCCACAGCGCCTACGTCTGGGCCGCCGCGGCGCTGATGCTGGCGGGCGTCGCCCTGCTGATCCACGCGGCAAGGCGCCAGCCCGCGACGCCTGCGGAGCCTTAGCCATTTATAGCTCACGGCAGTCGGCCTGCGGCCGACGCCAGCGCGGGCGCGCCG
>JAPPKP010000335.1 GCA_028819955.1 Rhodospirillaceae bacterium
TTGGAGGGCGCCTGCGGGTCCACCAGCGACTTGAACACGGTCTTGACCGCCGAATCGAGGGCGCCGAAGGCGCAGTTGATCGGCCCCGCTACCATCTGGCTCGTGCCGGTGAAGTCGAAGGTGATGGTCTCGCCCCGGATGCGCACGGTGACCGCGACGCGGAAGCGCTCGTCCGTGATGCCGTCGCCGTCGATCCAGTCCTCGGCGGCGTAGTCGCCGTCCGGCAAGGCGGCGACCGCGGCCCGGCTCAGGCGCTCGCTGGTCTCCAGGATATGGCCGAAGGTGGCCATGACCGCGTGGGTGCCGTAGCGGGCGATGACCTCGCGCAGCCTCGTCTCGGCGATGCGCACGGCGGCGAGGCCCGCGTTGAAGTCGCCGAGGGACTGCACCGGAAGGCGCACGTTCTCGCGGATAAGCGCAATCACGTCGTCGATGGTCTCGTCGTCCCGGCAGACCCGGATGCCGGGGAAGCGCACGCCCTCCTGATAAATCTCGGTGGCGGTCGGCGAGATGCTGCCGGGCACGGCGCCGCCGACCTCGCTCCAGTGCGCGACCGAGATAGCGAAGGCGAAGAGCGTGTTATCCACGAAGATCGGCTTGATCAGCGCGATGTCGCAGCTGTGGGTGCCGCCCTCGAAGGGATCGTTGGTCATGAAGACGTCGCCCGGCCGCATGGTCTCGCCGTGGCGGCGCACGATCGAGCGTACCTGGGGCGCGAAGGTGCCGGTGAAGAGGGTGATGCCGTTGGTCTGCACCACCAGCTCGCCGTCCGCGTCACACAGGCCGCAGGCGAAGTCCAGCACCTCGTAGATCACGGGGCTCATGGAGGTCTTGGCAATGACGATCCCCATCTCGTCGGCAAGCGCGAGCAGCTTGCCGCGGATGATCTCGCGCGTGACCGGATCAGCGCCAAACTCGTTGTCGGTTGCGGTCATGGTGCCTCGCGGCGCGCTCAAGCGGCGAGCAGGTCGTCGATCCTGGTGCCGCACCAGCCTTCTTCGCGCTTGCGCCAATAGGCGCTCATGAGGCGCGAGGTGAGGATTCCGGGGGCGCCGTTGCCGAGCGGTTTGTCGTCGATGGCCGTCACCGGCATGATGCCGCCTGCGGACGAGGTCGCGAACGCCTCGTCGGCGTTGCGCAGCTCGTCGGGGTGAACCGTGCGGGCCTCGCAAGGGATCCCTTCCATCTCACAGAGCTCGATCGCCGACTTGCGCGACATGCCGAGCAGGCAGTTCGCGTCGGGCGTGGCGCAGACCCCGTCCTTCACCACCCAGATGTTGTAGCCCGGACCCTCGGCGAGGCTGCCATCCGGCCCACAGAGGACCGAATCGTCTCGTCCCGCCTCGTAGGCTTCGTACTGCGACTGTATCAGGTCGGCCCAATGGAAGTTCTTGTAGCGGGCATCGACGGCCTTGCTGGAGATCCGCTCGGTGCTTGCCATATGGAGATTGACGCCGGCCTTCGACTTCTCCTCGCCCCACAGCCAGACGTAGGGGACGACGTAGCAGGCGAATTGATTCTCGCAGAGTCGGGGATCGCGCGAGCCTTCCGGATAGAGGCCGCGGGTGACGTGCATGTGGATGAAGCTGGCATCGTCGAGCCCGGCGCGGCGAACGCACTCCGCCAGCAGGCGAGCGGTCTCGTCATTCGAATAGGGGTTGGTCAGGCGAAAGCCGGCGCAGGACGCCGCGAAGCGATCGAGATGCTCGTCCAGCTTGAAGATGTATCCCTTCCAGGACGTCGTGACGTCGTAGACCACATCGCTGTGCAGGAATCCGGTGTCGAATATCGATATCTTCGCGTCGTCGAGCTCCACGAATTCTCCGTCGATGTGGACGCATCCGCTTGCCATGTCAGCCCCCGCTTTGGTCGCACGACGCCATCCCGTCGTGTTCGCAGCGACGGTAGCGAGCGGCGATGAGGGGAGCAAGCGCAGCCACCGTCAACGGGCCGGCGGGACCAGGCGTTCTGCGGCCTCGTCCGCTGTCATCACGTCGCCATAGCTCGCGAGGCATACGGCGTAGGTCCAGGCGTCTTCTTCCGCCGAGCGGCCGCCGTTCGCGTCCGAGATCATGATGGTCTTGAAGTCGTAGGCGGCGGCCTCGCGCGCCGTGGTCTCACAGCAGACGTTGGTCACCGTGCCGACGATGAGCACCGTGTCGACGCCGAGATCGTGCAGCACGCGCTCGAGACGCCCATGGCTGCCGATGAAGCCGCCGAAGCGGTTCTTGTGTACGACCGGATCGGCGTCGCGCACGTCGAGCGCGGGCCAGATCGCGTGGCCGTCGGCACCCTCGCTGAGGCCGGCACGGAAGTCCGCCGCCGCCTCTTCACCCAAGATGGTGTCGAGGTTGGCCCAGTTCCTGTCCGCCTCCGGGCCATAGGTGGAGACCACCCAGACCACGTGGCCGCCGCTCGCCCGGAGCGCGCCGGCCAGCCGATTGACCGTCGGCACGATCTCCCGTGCGTGGGGGATTTCCGACGGGCTGCCCTCACGCATGAAGTGGACCTGCAGGTCCACCACCAGCAGCGCCGTGCGCGCCGCGTCCAGGCTCTCGTAGGCGTGAAGCCGCCCGCGCCGGCGCAGCACGCGGTCGATGACGCGCTGGGGGATTCTGGCCGGCTCCATGGCGTCTTCCCATCTACAATTGTGACGCTGGCATTCTGACACAGGCAACACACGCTGGCCGCTATTCGCAGACCACCCCGTCGCCGTCCCCGTCGCGCATGAAGGGATAGGCCGGATGGTCGCGTGGCACGGGGTCGATGCCGTGACGTCGCGCCTCCGCGCAGGTGATCCGGCCGTTGCCATTGTCGTCGTAGAGAGCGAGCACATCGGACGCGGAGATAGTGCGGGTAGGCTCGGCCGCAGGCGACGCGTTGGGATCGTTCGCGAGCGACGCGGTGGGGCCGCCCGCCTGAAGGTCGGCAAAGACGATGTCGGTGGTGGTGCAGTCCGAGAGGACGCGCTGCAGTGCGATGGCCTCGTCCCGGTCGACGGTCAGGGAATACTTGAACTTGACGGCGATGACACGCGAAACGAACCAGCACCTGTTCATGGCTGGCAGCCACTCTGCGGCGTCATACGCGCACTTGCCTGCGCTGCCGCAGCGGTTCACCTCGGGCGTCGCCAAGGTCAGGTTGAGCAGATCGGAGGCGAAGCGATGCCGGACCGATCGGTCTGCGGCGCAGAGGCCGCTGTCATGGCCTTCGGAGACGGCGACGATGTGCTCAATGTCCGTGCGGCGCGTGCTCAAGAAGTAGCGACCCGTGTAGGGCCCGTAGATCCTGCCTCCCATGGCGGCGACGATCTCGGCCTCGACCGACTGCGAATAGGGGTAGTCGTCCCGGTCGTAGGGGGCGCAGCGATGCTCCGGCGCGATAACGAGGCCACCCCAGGTCTCAGCGCCGAAGGTACGACCGAAATCGGCGAAGCAAGCGACCACGATTGCAAGCACGGCGAGCGCCATGGTCGCCGTGCGGCCTGAGAGCCTGTGCACTGGTGTCATGGCGATACCCCTCCTGAATCTGGTGAATCGAACTATCCGTTTTCTGATCATAATTGAACCATACGATTCAGATTTATCGCCATGTTTTCACGGGTATGCCGGCGGCGCGGGTTCTCAGACTTCAGGGGAGCGACGCACACCCACGGGATCGTGCGCGTGGGATGAGGAGCGGGGAGGCGCGGCTTGCGGGCGGCCGCGCCGCGGCATAGCTTCGGCGCGCTACCGCCATAGCCAACGACCGGGGAGGGAGAAGGGATGGCCAGGATTGTCGAGGTTCGCGCCAGCGCGCACTCGTGCCCGTTCGAGTCCGACCTCGTGCGCCTGGGCCTCGGCACCAATACGAAGCGCGACATGGTGCTGGTGCGGATCGCCGACGAGAGCGGCACGGTCGGCTACGGCGAGGCCCACCACGGTCAGAATCCGACCGCCATGGCGGCGGTGGTTCAGGACGGCCTCGGCTCGCTAATCATCGGCGCCGACCCGCTCGACAGCGAGGGCATCTGGCACCGGCTGGAGCGCCAGCAGATCACCACGCACGGGCTGGGCGCCGGCAGCATCACCGCGCTCGCCGGCATCGACAACGCGCTCTGGGACCTCAAGGGCAAGCTGCTGGGGCTCCCGGTCTACACGCTGCTCGGCGGGGCCAAGAAGCGCGTCCGGGCTTATGCCGGCGGATTAAGTCTGGGCTTCAAGCCTCCGGAACAGCTTGAGAAAGAGGTGGCCACATTGGTTGCCGATGGCTACACGGCGGTCAAGATGCGCGTCGGCGACCACCCGGCGCGGGACGCCATGCGCGTCGGCCACATCCGCAAGACTTTCGGCGACGATCTCGACATCGCCGTGGACGCCGCCACCCGCTACGACCTGCTCGATATCCCCGAGGTGCTGCGCTACTGCGAGGAGAACCGGGTGTACTGGCTGGAGGAGCCGTTCACGCCCGACAACATCCCGGCCTATGCGGAGCTGCGCACGCGCACCTCAATCCCCATCGCCGCCGGCGAGAACCACTACGGGAGGCCCGCGTTCCGCGCGCTCTTCGAGGGACGGGCGATCTCCATCTGCCAGGCCGACTTCTGCAAGTCGGGCGGAATCAGCGAGCTCAAGAAGATTTCGGACATGGCCGCGGCCTGGCACATCCCCATGGCGCCCCACACCAGCCACACCATCCTGAGCGCTGCCGGCAACGCCCATCTGCTGTGCGCGATTCCGAACGGGCTGATCTACGAGGCCGACGTGGGGGACGTGAATCCGTTTCGCACCGACCTTGCCCCGGGCTATACGGGGGTGGTCGACGGCCATATCGAGCCGCCCGACGGGCCGGGCTTCGGGATCGAGATCGACGAGACGGTGCTGGAACGCTATCCGGCGATTCCGGGGCCCTGCTACATTCCCGGCTGGGCCAGGGAGTAAGCCGACGAGGCGGGAGGGCGCAATGACTCCTGAGATCACGCCGACCGACGCCACACTCGGTGCTGTGGTCGGCAACGTTCGGCTGAACGCGCTCGACGACGAGGCCTTCGCGCTGATCGAGGAGGCATGGCACGCCCGCGCGGTCCTGATCTTTCCCGGCCAGAACCTCACGGAGGAGGAGCAGGTCGATTTCAGCCGCCGCTTCGGCCCGCTGGAGCGGAGCCTCACCAAGACCCACACGCAAGGCGACCCGGCGATCATCCACCTCTCCAACGTCAAGAAGGACGGCACGCTCTGGGGGGCCGACAGCGACACGGGCAGGCTGCTGAAAGGCAACAACTATTGGCACACCGACAGCTCCTATAAGCGCATCCCGGCCAAGGCGTCGCTGCTGACGGCGAAGATCGTGCCCAAGACCGGGGGCGAGACCGCCTTCGCCGACATGCGCGCGGCCTATGACGCCCTCGATTCCGCCATGCAGGACTGGCTCGCGGACAAGATTGCCGTGCACAGCTATGCCTACAGCCAAGGCAAGGTCGGCGGCATGGGCGGCATCACCCAGGACGAGTGGAACGATCTGCCGCCGGTGGAGCAGCCCGTGATCCGCACGCACCCGGCGACCAGGCGGCGCAACCTCTATATCGGCCGCCATGCCAGCCACATCGTAGGCGAGGACCACGACGAGAGCCGCAGGCTCCTGGAAGAGCTTTGTGTCGAGGCCTGTCGCCCGCCGCGCATCCACATCCACAAGTGGCAGGTGGGCGACCTGGTCATCTGGGACAACCGCTGCGTGCTGCACCGGGGCCTCGGCCATCCTGCCGACCAGCCGCGCCGCATGGTCCGCACCACCGTCGCCGGCGACAGCGACGAGGCCAACGAGTGGGTCGCCTGAGGCTTCGCGCCTAACCTCTGAGTCCGTAGGCTCTCCGAACTCGGCGGTTGCCCCTGATCGGCGTCCTGTACGCGCTGGACTCAGCCGCGCGACTCTCTATATTATTGTCGTAAATCGAAATTCAAACGAACGATATGCAACAATTAGTTGAACGCTCTGCGCTTATGACCGCTGCCGTCCAGGGTCTATCCGAAGTGCCGGCGGTCGCCTTGCTGGGTGCCCGCCAGGTGGGCAAGACGACGCTGGCGCGCCAGGTCGCGGACGAGTGGCCGGGGCCGTCCACCCTCTTCGACCTGGAGGTGGCCGCGACGCGGGAGGCGCTTTCCGCAACGCCCGAGCGAGTGCTGGGCAGCAGCGAAGGGCTCGTCGTTATCGACGAAATACAGCGCATGCCGGGTCTATTCGAGGTGCTGCGCCCGATCTGCGACGACCCGGGCAGGGAAGCGGTCTATCTGCTGCTGGGCAGCGCGTCGTGGGACTTGATCCAGGGAGTATCCGAAACCCTGGCGGGGCGGATTCTGTTCGTGGATGTGGGCTGCTTCTCGCTGGCCGAGGTGGGGCCCGCCAATCAGGACCAATTGTGGATGCGCGGCGGCTTCCCGCGCGCATGGCTGGCGCCGTCGGAGGCGGCGTGGGCGCGCTGGATGCGCTCATTCACACGGACGTTCTTGGAACGGGATATTCCGGGGCTGGGCTCGCGAGTGTCGCCCGAGTCGCTCGGTCGCTTTTGGCGGATGCTGGCCCATTATCACGGGCAGACCTGGAACGCGGCGGAGCTGGCGCGCTCGATGGACCTCGGAGTCGCCGCGGTGAACCGCTATCGCGACCTGCTTGCAGGCGCCTTCATGGTCAGGATCCTACCGCCTTGGTTCGAAAACCTCGGCAAGCGTTTGGTCAAGTCGCCCAAGGTTTATCTGCGAGACAGCGGCGTCCTGCATTTCCTGCTGGGGCTCGAAAAGGCGGCAGACCTGCCGGTGCATCCGCGCTACGGCGCCAGCTGGGAGGGGTTTGCCCTGGAGCAGACGCTGCTGGCGCATGGCGAGCACGAGGCATACTTCTACGCCACCCAGCGGGGGGCCGAGCTGGACCTGCTGTTGCTGCGGCGGGGACGGCGCTGGGGCTTCGAGTTCAAGTGCACCGACGCGCCGCGCACGACGAAGTCCATGCACATCGTCATGGAGGACTTGGGTCTGGAGCACCTGTGGGTTCTCTATCCGGGAGATCGGACCTATCCGCTCACTGACGCGATCACGGCAATGCCCCTCAAGAGTATCGACCAGATCGATCTGGAGCCCGCCGACCTTGCCCAGCGCGGCAACTGAAGCGGGCGGCGAGGCGTGCCAAGGTCGCGTGCCGCCTGTATGGTGGCGCCGCTTGGGCGGGACGGAGAGGGAGACGAGAGATGATTGAGCTGCCGGATCTGGCCAGACGGCTGCTGGACGGGAAGAACTTCGCGACCGTGGCCACCGTGATGGGGGACGGCCGGCCCCAGGCGTCCGTCGTCTGGATTCACACCGACGGCCCGCACATCGTCTTCAACACGGCGGAAGGGCGGGTGAAGCCCAGGAACATGCGCCGCGACGCACGGGTCGCGATCGCCGTGTTCGACATGGAGAACCCGTATCAGCAGGCCATGATCCAGGGCCGCGTGGTGGCGATGGAGCACGAGGGCGCCGAAGAGAACATCGACGCGATGACCAAGAAGTACCTGGACCTGGACAGCTATCCCCACCGCCGGGAGGGCGAGCAGCGCGTGATCGTCAAGATCGCGCCGGAGAAGGTCGCGCTGATGGAATAGGCGCCGCCCGCGCCACGACGAAGGGAGTCGAGCGATGAGACTGGAAGGCAAGCGGGCACTGATCACGGGCGCTTTTGGCGGCATCGGGCGCAAGGTGGCCGAGCGCTTCGCCGCCGAGGGCGCCGAGCTTGCGCTGGCGGACGCGGCCTCGGGCGAGAGTCCCGTCGCGGGCGCACGCTGCTATCAGGTCGACCTCAGCAGCGTCGCTGCGTGCCGGCGCCTCGCCGCCGATGTGGAGGCCGATCTCGGCCCGATCGACCTGCTCGCCAACTGTGTCGGCGTCTTCGAGCAGATGCCTTTCGACGAGACCACCGAGGAGAACTGGGGCCGCAACGTCGACATCAACCTGAAGGGCGTGTTCTTCCTGATCCAGGCGGTGGTGCCGCAGATGCGCCTGCGCGGCGGCGGGCGCGTCGTCAACATCACCTCGATCGCCGCAACCCAGGGCTTCGCCAACGCCGAGGCCTACTGCGCGGCGAAGGGCGGGCTGCTCAACCTGACGCGCGCGCTTGCAATGCAGCTTGCGCCCGACAAGATCAACGTCAACTCGGTGGCGCCCGGCTTCATCCGCACGCAGATGACCGAGCACCAGTGGACGGACGAGGCGTTCACCACGGGCCTGGCCCGCATGCTGGCGACTCGCACCGGCTACATGGAGCCGGACTCGATCGCCGCCGCCGTGCTCTTCCTCTGCTCCGACGATGCCGCCCATGTCCACGGCATCAATCTCGGCGTGGACGACGGCTGGCTCGCCGGCATTGCGGGCGCAGCGTTCACGTGAAGCGGGCGGCGGCCGCCAAGACGGGACCCTTGCGATGAAATTCGGTCTGCTCTTCGCTCACCAGGTGCCGCCTGAGAGCGGCATCGCGAGCCAGGACACCTACCGGGACATGCTGCACTGCCTGCCGCGGGCAGAGGAGCTGGGCTACGTCTCGGCCTTCCAGTGCTCCCACCATATCCAGAAAGACAGCTTCTGCCCCGGCCCGCTGGTGGCGATGGCTGGGGCCGCGGCGGTCACCGAGCGGATGCGGATCGGCACGGCGGTGCTGCTGGTGCCCCTCTACGCGCCGCTCAAGCTCGCGGAGGACGTCGCTGTCATCGACAACCTGTCGGGCGGGCGCTTCGTCTTCGGCGTGGCGCCGGGGTACGTCTCGCAGGAGTTCACGGCCCACGGGGTTCCGCGGGAGGAGCGCGTCGGCCGCTTCGAGGAGGCGCTGGACCTGATGATCCAGGCCTGGACCGGGGCGCCTTTCTCCTTCGAGGGGCGCTACTACCGGGTGCCGGAGGGGCGAGTGACGCCGAAGCCGGTGCAAAGTCCGCATCCGCCCATCTGGTACGGGGTCTCGGCGCCCGGCTCACTGCGCCGGGCAGCGGCGCGTCGGTGCGTGCAGATCATGTCGCCCCGCCACGGACTCGCCGAACTGGAGGAGCATTACCGGCCCTACGAGGCCGCTGCCGCCGATGCCGGCTGGGAGATTCCGGAGCGGCCGGTGATCCGCCAGGTGTTCGTCGCGCCGACCATGGCGGAGGCGGAGGCGAAGGCGGCGCCTGCGGTGGACTACCTCTACCGCGTACTTTACGGCGCCGCGTCTGCTGCCGGCGACCGGGTGCTGCGGCGGGACGACGGCAGCGTGATCGACGACCCCACCGAGGTCGCCTTCGCGACCTTCAAGGACCGCTACATCATCGGCGACCCGGAGTTCGCGATCCGCCGCATCCAGGACTACCGGACGGCGGTGAGCCCGAGCGAGATGATCTGCTGGATGCACATGCCGGGCGTGACCGGCGCCGACGCGATGGCCTCGGTCGAGCTCTTCGCCAGCGAGGTGATGCCGCAGTTCGGTTGATAATAGTATCAGGATCCAATGACAAGATTTCTCCTGCTGAGACTTTGCAGAAAGCGGAGAATACCAGCCATGTTAAGTTCAACCATTAATTCTAGCCCAAATCCTTCCTAATAATATCCCACAAGAATGTAATAGAATCTTCGATGCGCTTCTTTATTGTTGTCAGTTGCTGGTTAAAGCGGCCGGGAGAACCATGCGTTCCCTCATTAAATTCCCGAAATAACTGTATCACATCAGCCACGTCTTTCTCAACAAAGTCTTGCAGTGCTTCATCGTACATATTACTGCGTTGCAACAGGAAACGAATTTTTGACCGCCACGTAGGTTTGCCTTTGGGTGTTTTTTGGCAATCCCGCAGTTCCAGCAATACAAGGTCATCGGGTGCTCTTGCATTAAGGATTCGAGAGAGAAGGTCGCGAGCGCTGGTGCAGAAGTGCCGAGCTGCATCGGGATTCCGAGGGTCAAGAGAATACAAAGCTCCATGCCAGCGATCCAATAAATCGGCAGAAATCGCGGATAGGACATCATCTATTTTGCTGGAGTGAATGTAACCTTGCCCCTCCTCATTTTCAGGATTTCCCAAGAGAGCGTTCATCACGCTCGCACTATTCGCCGCTTCCCGCTCCGACAAATCAAGCACTTCATTGTAACGATCGTCGTAACCTGAGGTCGCAAAACGTGACTCAAGGCGACTGTAAGAATGCTGAACGCTTTCGACCGACGCTCTGAAAGTTGTATAGCGTGACTGGAATGACGCTCGCGAAAGCTTGTTGAGTTCTCGGCGAAGTCGCTCACGGTTAGCGCGAACTCGGGAATTATAAGAGCGGACCTGAGAATTGTAGCGATTGATAGCTTGATTGTATTTGTTGACGGCCGTCTTGACTTTCTGGTTATGTGCTCGTACCTCGCGATTATACTTGTCGATTGCCTGTTTCTGCTTCGCCTGTGCTTGACGCAGCTTGCTACGAAATTGCGCAGAACTCATTCTTCGTGCCATTTGGCGTTCCTCGCGGCTGATTTATCTGCACCTAGTGCGCTGTCCCGGAGATATATGAGCAAAGGCGTTGGATTTTGGCGAGGAT
>JAPPKP010000022.1 GCA_028819955.1 Rhodospirillaceae bacterium
AGCGGTCAACTCATCTGGTACATAAACCGGTCAACTCAAAATGTGCTCGACAGCCTGCCGCTGAAGCGTGTCCGAACAATCGCGCGGCGCTTGCTCATGTCGGCGAGGAGGGGTGGAGCACGCCGCCCCGCCGCAGCACGTCGACATGGCGGGCGAGCCCGGTGTCGTCGTCGGTCTCGACCAGGACGGCGCAGAGGGTGGCCTCGCCCTCAGCGGGCGTTGCGCGGGGGCCGGGGCGCTTTCGTGTGAAGCGAGCGAGGGGCGCATCGACCGCGAGCCCGATGATCGATTCGTAGCTGCCGCACATGCCGACGTCCGAGATGTAGGCCGTCCCCTTGGGCAGGATGCGGTGATCGGCGGTCGGCACGTGGGTGTGGGTGCCCACCGCCAGCGACACCCGGCCGTCGGCGAGGTACGCGAGCGCCTGCTTCTCACTCGTGGCCTCGCCGTGGATGTCGAGCACGATCGCATCCACCGACTGCCCGAGCCGGTGCTCCTGCAGCGTCTCTTCGACGCAGGCGAAAGGCTCGCCGATGGGGTCCATGAAGAGCTGCGTGAGCACCTGGAAGACGAAGACCGAGCGCCCGTCGCGCGTGTGCAGCAGCGCGCCGGCGCTGCCGGGCGTGCCCTTGGGGTAGTTGCGGGCGCGGACCAGCCGCCGGTCGGTCTCGATGTAGCTCTCGGTCCCCCGCTGGTCCCAGGCATGGTTGCCGAGGGTAATCACGTCGGCACCGACCTGATAGAGGGCCTTGCAGATCTCGGCGGTGATGCCGAAGCCGCCTGCGGCGTTTTCGCCGTTAACGATCACCAGGTCGAGGGCGAGCTCCTCGCGCAGGCTCGGCAGGTGTTCCGTCAGAATGTCACGGCCGGGGCGGCCGACGACATCGCCGCAGAACAGGATGCGCATCGTTCCGCTCCCGTCGCGTTCGCGATCAGGCCGCGCGCGGAGCGATCGGCATGGCGCCCCGCTCGGTCACGATCCAGTCCAGCGGCTCGTCATGCTCTTCACGCGGCAGGCCCTGCATGAGCTGCTCGGTGTAGGCGAGGCCCACGGCGACGGTCGGGCGCGTCTGGCGCAGCGCGCGCAGGGAACGGTCGTAGTAGCCGCCGCCGTAGCCCAGGCGGTAGCCATCCCGGTCGTAGGCGAGTAGCGGCACCAGTAGGTGAGTCGGTTGGGCCGGCGCCGCATCCTCCGCAGGTTCCGGGATGCGGAACGGCCCGCGCGAGAGCGCAGCACCCGGCGTCCAGACGCGAAACTGCAGCGCTTCGCCCTTGCCAGCCACGGCGGGCAAGCAGCACACGAAGCCGGCACCGACGAGCCGCACCAGCAGAGGCATGGCGTCGATCTCGTCCCGGATCGCCCAATAGCCGGAGATCACCGCGCCCGCAGGCGTGGGAACTGCGGCGAGATAGTGGTTGGCGGCCCGCACGCCGGCACCCGGCCCCGCTGCCCGCCGTGCGGACCTGCGCCGTGCCAGCGCATACTCGCGCAGCGCCTGCTTGCGGTCGTGGATGGCAGCGCTGTGAGACACGGCCGGTCCCCATGAAACGGAAAAGGACGGCCCCGCCTGAACCGTCGCACCCAGAGCTTCCTCCAGGCCGAAAAGACCAGGTGGGCGCCGTGTTGCCGAGACCGCGGCCCCGGCAGGGACAGCTCCCGAGAAGCGAAAATTGACCGCGGGAAACAGTCGGTGCGACTAATCCGGCAGTAACCGTCCGAGAAGAAATCTAGTCTTTCTCTAGACTGCCGGCAATATTCTCGATCCGCTCGGCGAGCGCGTCCACGACCGGCGCGAACCTGGCTTCGAGCGCCGCCTCGGCGTCAACCCGGGCCCTGCGCTCGGCGATCCTCGCGTGCGATTGCAGCCGGTCGAGCTCGTCGTAGGCGTCGGCCAGCTCGTCGGCAACGACCAGGCTGGTCATGAGCAGGAGGCGGACCTCGCCGACCCGTCCCACGGTCTCGGCCAGCTCCTGGGCCCGGCGATCGACGTAGGCCGCGAGCTTGACCACGTGCTCTTCCTGGCCGTCGTCGCAGGAGACCGGATAGCGCCGCCCGCCGATGGTGACCGCAACTTCGCCCATTAGACCCCCAGGATCGCGCGGAGCGAGCCGATCGCGTCATCGAGCCGCTCGGCCACCGCTTCGTTGGCCTGGCGCGTGGCGGCCTGGCGTTCTCTCGCTTCCGTCAGCGCCCGCGCAAGCCGCGCCCGCTCCACTCTGAGGTTCTCGAGATCGGCGCGCAGCCCATCCCGCTCGCGCTCGACGTCGGCAATCGCACCCGCCAACGCCGGCGCGTGCGCGTCCTGCCCCAATAGCTGGCCGTTTGCGAGCACCCAGTCGAGCCGGTCCACGGCCTGCTCAAGCCGGTCGCTCGCCTTCTTCAGCTCCGACATGAAAAAGGCGCTGTTGTTCGTGTTGCGGGCTATAAAATATCGATCTCCCACCCGCGTCCGAAACACTAGAGCGCTCGCCTGCGAGCGTCAACGATTCGTGCGCAAGACCGGTGTTCGTGGGGTTCAGTTGAGGTAGCGCCTCTGCAGGTGGGCCTTGAAGACGGCGGTGCCGAGCGGCGCGCCGGCGGCGCGTTCGAGCAGCACCGGGCCCTCGTAACGGGACGCGAGGCCGTGAACGTTGGCCCTGAGCCACCCGAACAGGGGCGAGAAATCGCCGCGCTCGATAGCCTCCCACAGGTCTGGCTCGTCGTGGGCCGCCGCGTTGAAAAACTGCGCCGCCATCAACGCACCGACGGTGTAGCTCGGGAAGTAGCCCAGCTCGCCCACCGACCAGTGGATGTCCTGCAGGCATCCTTGCGCGTCGTCTTCCGGCCTGAGCCCGAGCAGGGCTTCGTGGATATCGGCCCAGGCGCCGGGAATATCGTCGCAGGCGAGATCGTCCGCGATCAAGGCGCGCTCCAGCCGGTAGCGCAGCATGATATGGGCAGGATAGGTTACCTCGTCGGCGTCCACCCGGATGGTGCCCGGCTCCACGCGGATCGCCTGCCGATAGAGCGCCTCCTCGTCCGCAGAGGCTCCTTCGCCGCCCAGATGCTCGTGCAGCAACGGCGCGAGGAAGCGCATGAAGGGTTGGCTGCGGCAGGCCTGCATCTCGATCAACAGCGACTGGCTCTCATGCAGCGCCATGCCGCCCGCCTGGCCCACCGGCTGGTATCGCCACGCCTTCGGCAAGCCGGCCTCGTAGAGCGCGTGGCCGGTCTCGTGCAGCACGCCCATGAGGCCAGAGAGAACGTCAGTCTCGTCGTAGCGGGTGGTGATGCGGATGTCCCCGGCGCTACCGCCGCAGAAGGGGTGGAGGCTGACATCGAGGCGCCCGTGGTCGAAGTCGAACCCGAGCGCCGTCATCAGGCGCTTGGCGAGCACCTGCTGTGCGTCCACGGAGCCGCTCACCGGCGGCGGTGTGCCGGCGCCGGCCTGCACCTCGCGCACCCGGCCCAGGAACTCGGGAAGGAAGCCCGCGAGGTCGTCGAAGAGCGGGTCGATGACGGCGCAGCGCAGCCCCGGCTCGTAGGAATCGACCAGCCCGTCGTAGGGTGCGACGCCCAGCGCCGTGCCCAGCGCCGCCGCCTTCTCGCGGACAAGGCCGAGCAGCGGCTCGAAAGCCTGCCCGAAGGCGGCGAAGTCGCTCGCCGGCCGGGCCTCCCGCCACACCATCTCGCAGTGCGACGATGCCTCGCTCAGCGCCTGCACCAGGTCGGCCGGCAGCGCCGCCGCTTGGCGCCAGCGCCGGCGCATGTGGGCGAGATTGGCCCGCTGCCAGTGGTCGAGAGAATCCGTTTCCGCCTCGGCCTCGTCCAGCAGGTCGCAAACGCGGGCATCGGTCAGCAGCTCGTGACGAATCAGCGCGAGCTCGGCGAGCTGGGCCGCGCGTGGCTCGGCGCCGCCCGGCGGCATCATCGTCGCCCAATCCCAGTGCAGAATCCCGGCCGCGCCGCCGAGCAGGCCGAGCCGGCGGAAGCGGGCCTCCAGCGCGGTGTAGGCGCTCACGCCTCGTCCTCGTCCGCGCTACGGCCGCGGCGCACGTAGATCGCGTAGATCACGGCCAGGCTGATCGCGAGCGCGTACCAGATCACGATGTACTGCATGTGCTCGCTGCGCAGCTCGATCTTGGTCTGCCCGCCGATGGGCAAGCCACCCGGATTGGGGGCGGGGCCCGCGTCGACCAGAAAAGACGGCGGTGGAATACCCGCCTTGGCTGCAAGCGCTTCCGTATCGGTCCAGAACCAGATGTTATTCTCGGGCTCGTTGTCGGGTGTGAACCAGCCGGCCCGCCCGCCCGGCACCACGACGCCTTCAAGACGATACGTGCCTTGGAGCTGGCCCCCGAGCCGCGTCTCGGGCTCCTTGTTATCGAGCGGCACCCAGCCCCGGTTGACCAGCACCGCCGTGCCATCCGTGCGCTCGAACGGGGTGATGATCTGGTAGCCCACCCGGCGGTCGAAGGTGCGCGCCGCGAGGAACATCTCCGCCTCGTGGCGGAAGCTCCCCTCCAGCCAGACCCTGCGGTAGGAGAAGGGTGTTGGATCGTCGAGCGCGGCGGGCAGCATCACCGCCTCCGCCTGGAATTGGGCACGGCGTTCCTCGTTGAGCTCGGTCTTCCACATCAGGCGATGCACCTGCCAGGAGCCGAGCGCGAGCAGAATCATGATGGCTGGGATCGCGAACCACGTCGCCCGCCTGCGGGCGCGGTCACTCGTCACCCGCCGCCGGGCGCGGTCATCACTCGCCAAAGCCGGCCGCTCTGTGCCTGTACTGAAGGGCGATCAGAAGCGCCTTGGCAGGTCGCAACAACGCAAGGCTCAAGACGGTGATCGCAGGCAGCCAGAGCACCGCATGGAGCCAGTAGGGCGGCGCGTGGGTGAACTCCAGCCAGAACGCCAGCGCGACGACGATGCCGCCGACGATGAACATCACGAAGACGGCTGGCCCGTCGGCGCTGTCATGCTGCGAAAGCTCGAATTCGCACACGCTGCAGCGCTCGGCGACCCGCAGGTAGCCTCTGAACAGCTTGCCGCGTCCGCACCGGGGGCAGCGGAAGAGCAGGCCGGCCTTCAGGACCGAGACCGGCGGATAGTCGGCCCCATCCGCCATGCCGTCTCGATCAACCGCCCCACCAGTAGACCCAGATGAACAGGAACAGCCACACGACGTCGACGAAGTGCCAGTACCATGCCGCGGCTTCGAGACCGATATGCTGGTCCGGCTTGAACTGCTTCTTGAGCGCCCGGTAGAGGCAGACCGCGAGGAAGATCGCGCCGACGGTGACGTGGAAGCCGTGGAATCCCGTCGCCATGAAGAAGGTAGAGGGATAGATGCCATCGCGGAAGCCGAAGGCCGCGTGGGCGTACTCGTATCCCTGCACGCCGATGAAGGCGACGCCGAGCACGACGGTGAGCGCGAGGCCGTAGACCAGCTGCTGCTGGTTGCCGTGGCGGAGCGCATGATGCGCCCAGGTCACGGTAGCGCCGGAGGTCAGCAGCAGCAGCGTGTTCACGAACGGGAGCCGCCAGGCGGGGATGACCTCGACCCCTGGCGGCGGCCAGGTGTTGGCGATGACGTCGGGCGGCATGATCGA
Source organism: Rhodospirillaceae bacterium (assembly GCA_028819955.1). Next base: position 5,590 of record JAPPKP010000022.1, read on the forward strand.
GGCGTTGAAGAACGCCCAGAAGAACGCCGCGAAGAACATCACCTCGGACGCGATGAAGAGCACCATGCCGAAGCGCAGGCCCCGCTGCACAACCTGCGTGTGCTCGTTCTCGACCAGCGCCTCGCGGATCACGTCCCGCCACCAGAAGTACATGGTGAGCAGGACCACGACCCCGCCGATGGTCATCAGCCAGAGCTGGCCGGTGTGCATGAAGATGACCACGCCGCCGAGTCCCAGACCGCCCCCGCCCAGGGCGCCGATGACCGGCCACGGGCTCGGCTTCACCATGTGGTAATCGTGGTTCGCGGTCCCGTGTGCGCTATCCGCCATAACTAAGCTCGCTCCCTGGTCTGGGGCCCGCCGCTTCGGGGCGCGGGTCGCCGGCCGTATCGTCCGTCAGCACGGCTTCCGTCACGCCCTCTCCGCGCGCGAAGAACGTGTAGGACAAGGTGATCGTGGTTACGTCGTCGAGCCTGCGATCCTCGACGATGTCGGGGTCCACGAAGAACGACACCGGAAACTCGGCTCTCTCGCCCGGCGCCAGCGTCTGCTCCTCGAAGCAGAAGCACTCAATCTTGTTGAAGTAGGCGCCGGCCTTCACCGGGGTCACGTTGAAGGTCGAGGTGCCGATGAGCGCCCGGTCCGACTGGTTGACGGCGTTATAGACCGCCAGCGCCATCTCGCCGACGCGCACCTTGATCTCGCGCTGCTCGGGCTTGAAGTGCCATGGCAGGTCGCGCGCGGTATCGGCGTTGAAGCGGACCGTGACCACGCGCTCGCCAATGGTAACGGGCGCTTCCTCCGCCACCTGAGTGGTGCCGCCGAAACCGGTGACCTGGCAGAAGAGCTTGTAGAGCGGCACCGCGCCGAAGGCGAGGCCCACCATGCCGCACACCACGCCGCCCAGGATGAGAGCGGTCGCCGTGCGGCGCCGGCTCGCGCGCCTGCCGGGGGCGTCGGGCATGCCGGTTGCCATTCTACTCACCCCCCATCCTGACGATGGTGATGAGGTAGAAGAGGATCGCGAGCGCGAGCAGCGCGCCGCCGAGGGCGAAGTTGCGAATCTTGCGCCGGCGCTCGCTGTCCCGGTCTTTCACGACGCCGTCCCTCATGGCACGACCGGGACCGGCCACGCGTGGTCTGCGAGCAGGAGCGCAAAGAGCGCGAAGAGGTAGACGATCGACGTGCCGAAGAGCCGCTTCGCCGCCGCCGGGCTGTGGTCCACGAGGACGCGGAAGGCACCGGCCGCGAGCAGGACGCCCGCCACCAGGGCGCCGATGCCGTAGACCGCGCCGGCAGCCCCGGTCGCGCAGGGCGCGAGGCTCACCGGCACGAGGAGCAGCGTGTAAGCCATAATCTGGCGCCGGGTGCTGCGATCGCCTGCGACCACCGGCAGCATGGGCACGTCGGCGGCCTCGTAGTCCGACGAGCGCACCAGCGCCAGCGCCCAGAAATGCGGCGGGGTCCAGAGGAAGATGATCCCGAACAGCGCGACTGCGGTGAGGTCGATCCCGCCGGTCACCGCCGCCCATCCGATCATCGGCGGGAAGGCGCCGGCGGCACCGCCGATCACGATGTTCTGCGGCGTGCGCCGCTTCAGCCACATGGTGTAGATGCAGACGTAGAAGAAGATCGTGAACGCCAGTAGGCCTGCCGCAACCCAGTTGACCGCGAGCCCCATCAGCGCGGTCGCGCCCACCGAGAGCACGATACCGAGGCCGAGCGCCGCGCCCGGCTCGACCCGCCCGGCCGGGACCGGCCTGGCGCGCGTGCGCGTCATCACGGCGTCGATGTCGCGGTCGTACCACATGTTGATGGCCGCTGACCCGCCGGCGCCGATCGCGATGCAGAGCACCGCCACTGCCGCGATCACCGGATGGATGGTGCCGGGCGCGATGACCAGCCCGACCGCGCCCGTGAAGACCACGAGCGACATCACCCTGGGCTTCAGCAGCGCGAAGGTATCGGCGAGCGCGACCGGCGCCGCGCTCTCCGCGACCGTCATTCTTGCCGCCGGCTCACTCATGGCGCTGGCCCCCGCTCCGGCCTAGCGGACGCGGGGCAGCTCCTCATGGGTGTGGAACGGCGCCGGCGACGGCACCGACCATTCCAGCGTGCGCGCGCCCTCGCCCCAGGGGTTGGCGGCGCACTTCTTTCCCCAGAAGAGGGTGTAGATGAGGATGTAGATGAACAGGATCAGACCGACGGTCGAGATATAGGCGCCGATCGACGAGATCAGGTTCCAGCCGGCGTAGGCGTCCGGATAGTCGGGAATGCGCCGCGGCATGCCCGAGACGCCGGAGAAGTGCATCGGGAAGAACGTGAGGTTCACACCGACGAAGGTGATCCAGAAGTGGATCTTGCCCAGCGTCTCCGGGTACTGCCGGCCGCACATCTTGCCGATCCAGTAGTAGAACGCGCCGAAGGCCATGAACACGGCGCCAAGCGAGAGCACGTAGTGGAAGTGCCCGACCACGTAGTAGGTGTCGTGCAGCGCGCTATCGAGGCCGGCATTGGCGAGCACGACACCGGTCACCCCGCCCACCGTGAACAGGAAGATGAAGCCGAAGGCCCACAGCATGGGCGTCTTGAACTCGATTGAGCCGCCCCACATGGTGGCGATCCAGCTGAATATCTTGATGCCCGTCGGCACCGCGATGACCATCGTTGCACCGATGAAATAGGCCCGCGTATCGACGTCCATCCCCACCGTGAACATGTGGTGCGCCCACACCACGAAACCGATGAAGCCGATGGCGACCATGGCGTAGGCCATGCCGAGATAGCCGAAGACCGGCTTATTGGAGAAGGTGGAGACGATGTGGCTCACGATGCCGAAGGCCGGCAGGATCAGGATGTAGACCTCCGGGTGCCCGAAGAACCAGAAGAGATGCTGGTAGAGGATTGGGTCGCCGCCGCCGGCCGCATCGAAGAAGGCGGTGCCGAAGTTGCGGTCCGTCAGCAGCATCGTGATCGCGCCCGCCAGCACCGGCAGCGAGAGCAGCAGCAGGAACGCGGTCACCAGCACCGACCAGACGAAGAGCGGCAGCTTGTGCATCGTCATGCCCGGCGCGCGCATGTTCAGAATCGTGGTGATGAAATTGATGGCGCCGAGGATCGACGACGCACCCGCAAGATGCAGCGCGAAGATGCCGAGGTCCATGGCCGGGCCTGCATGGCCCGAGGTCGATAACGGCGCGTAGACCGTCCAGCCCGCTCCAACGCCCGGACCAGGCCCCCCGTCCACGAACATCGAGGTCACAAGGAGGGCGCCGGACGGCACCAGCAGCCAGAAGCTGATGTTGTTCATGCGTGGGAACGCCATGTCTGGCGCTCCGATCATCAACGGCACGAACCAGTTGCCGAAGCCGCCGATGAAGGCCGGCATGATCATGAAGAACACCATGATCAGCCCGTGGCCGGTCACGAAGACGTTGAAGGTGTGAGAATCGGCAAAGATCTGCATGCCGGGCTCGGCCAGCTCCATCCGCATGAAGATGGAGAGCACCGCACCCACGATCCCAAATACGATCGCGAAGGCGATGTACATCGTGCCGATGTCTTTGTGGTTGGTGGAGTAGAGCCACCGCGTGATGCCCCGCGGCATGTGGTCGTGCGCTGCGTGGGCGTGGGCGTGGTCCGCCATGGACTCTCTCCTTCCTCAGCGCGCCAGCGGCGCGCCGGTGTCAAGCGCTGCGACTTCGGTCGGGGTCTCGTCCGCCGCTGCGTATTCCTCTCGCGCGAATTCCACCCAGGCGTCGAACTCCTCCTGCGACACCGCCTCGATCATGATCGGCATGAAGCCGTGCAGCGTGCCGCAGAGCTCCGAGCACTGCCCGTAATAGGTGCCCTCGCGGTTGATCTGGAACCAGGTCTCGTTGACCCGGCCGGGCACGGAATCCATTTTGACGCCGAAAGCCGGGATGGCCCAGGAATGGATCACGTCGTCGGCTGTGGTCAGGAGTCTGATCTTGGCGCCTACCGGCAGCACCACCGCCTCATCGGTCGCGAGCAGGCGGGGCTGGCCCTCCTCCAGCTCATCCTCCTCCAGCATGATCGCGTCGAAGGTGAAGTCGCCGTGGTCGGGATACTCGTAGGACCAGTACCACTGGTGGCCGATCGCCTTCAGCGTCATGTCGGCCTCTTCCACCCTGTCGGTGAAATAGAGGAGCCGGAACGAGGGCACCGCGATGACCAGCAGGATGATCACCGGAACCACGGTCCAGATCACCTCCAGCATGGTGTTGTGGGTGGTCTTGGACGGCACTGGGTTCCGCTTCTTGTTGTAGCGGACCACGATCCACGCCATCAGGCCGAACACGAAGGCCGTGATGATGACGATGATGATCGTCACCATCAGGTTGAAATCGACGATGCGCTCCATGGAGGGCGAGAGGGCGGTCTGAAAATCGACTTCCCAATCGGTCGGCTGCTGCGCCAGTGCCGCTCCAGCGGCGCCGAGTGCGCCGGCGAGACCGGCGATCGACGCGCCCAGTTTCGCGAGATGCCTCACTACTCAACCTCCACTCGATCGTCGGATTTCGCCTGATTGCCCGCGCTCTCCGGCGCCGTGGACTGGCACCTCAGGCGCGAACGCAAGGCGGCCCGGACCCCCTCACGCGAAACGGCGCAGCACGACCATCGGCGCGCCGTCGCCATTACGCGAGCCGCCTGCGTCCTACCATGCACCCCGCCGTTTTTGAAGCCCTTCATTGACGGCAGGCGGCGCTCTCGCCGATCCTAGGGCCGTTCGGGATGGACGCCCCGCCCCGGCGGCCCCATATGAACGCTGCGAACCGGCGCAGGGCGAGTGAAGGACCAGAGAGATGAGCCGCGAAACCGTCACCGACGAGATCTTCTTCAATCGCGCCGGCCTCGACCGGCCGCGCACGGAAG
>JAPPKP010000214.1:0-2295 GCA_028819955.1 Rhodospirillaceae bacterium
TCTTCTTGTCCTCGTCCTTCTTCTTGGTGTGGTACTTGTCGAAGCTGTAGCTGCCAAGGCGCGCGCCCAGGCCGATGTCGGCCGCCATTGCGGGCGGGGCGACGCTCGCGCCGTTTACCGCATCCACGGCGATGGCGCCGGTCTTCGCCCCGGCGGCATTCATCTTGCGGACCACGCCGCCGCCGAGCGCCCGCAGCCCGCGGCCGTCGATCTTCCCCGGCTGGCCGAGCCCCATCAGGATCACGGCGTCGACGGCGAGCCCATGTGGCGCGATGACGGTGGTGGACGTCCCCTGCTTGCCCTTGAAGCGGCCCGCGCCAAGCGCGCGGGTGAGCGCACCGCCCGACTGCTCGTCCAGTGCCCGCGCGGTGGCACCCAGCGTGCCGTCCTCAGTCACGCCGACGGCGATGACGCCCTTGGGCGGTGTCGAAATCTCGGAAAATGCAATCTTCATGGGGTTGTCCATCCTGCCGATACCTGCGCCCGCTGCGCAGCCTGCGCCAGTACCTTGTAGCTAACGTGGTGTGTCAGGTGAAGGGAGGCAAGCCCGCCCGCCCGCGACTTGCCTCAACGGGCGCAATCAGGCGGCCATCGGCGCTGCCGCCTGGACCTCCTTCTCCACTTCGCGCGCGAACTGGGCGAAGTTGTCGTGGAAACGGCCCACCAGGTTGCGCGCCTGCTCGTCGTAGGCCGCCTTGTCCGCCCAGGTGCCGCGCGCGTCGAGCACGGCATCCGGCACGCCTGGGCAGTGCCGGGGCACGGCGAGGCCGAAGGGGTTGTCCCTCGCGCATTCCACGCCGTCGAGATCGCCTTCCAGGGCCGCGTGCAGCAGGGCGCGGGTATAGCCGATCGCCATGCGCTCGCCGGTGCCGTAGGGGCCGCCGGTCCAGCCGGTATTGACCAGCCAGCAGGCGGCGCCGGTCCTCTCGATCCGCTCGCGCAGCAGGCGGGCATAGGCGGTCGGCCGGCGCGGCATGAAGGGCGCGCCGAAGCAGGTGGAAAACGTCGCCTGCGGCTCCTTGCCGAGCCCCCGCTCGGTGCCTGCGACCTTGGCGGTGTAGCCGGAGAGAAAGTGATAGATCGCCTGCTCCGGCGTCAGCCGCGCGAGCGGCGGCAGCACGCCGAAGGCGTCGGCGGTCAGCATCACGATGTTGGTGGGATGGCCGGTGACGCCGGTCCGACTCGCATTCGGAATTGAGGCCAGGGGATAGGCGCCCCGGGTGTTCTCCGTGTGGCTGCCGTCGTCGAGGTCGAGCACGTGCGTGTCGGGGTCCATCACCACGTTCTCGAGCACGGTGCCGAACATACGCGTGGTGGCGTGGATTGCAGGCTCGGCGGTGGGCGAGAGCCGGATCACCTTGGCGTAGCAGCCGCCCTCGAAGTTGAAGAGGCCGTCCTCGCTCCAGCCGTGCTCGTCGTCGCCGAGGAGCACCCTGCGCGGGTCGGCCGAGAGCGTGGTCTTGCCGGTGCCGGAGAGGCCGAAGAAGACCGCCGGCGTGCCGTCCTCGCCCACGCTCACCGAGCAGTGCATGGGCAGCACGTCCCGCGCCGGCATCAGGAAGTTCATGATGGTGAAGACCGACTTCTTGCACTCCCCGGCGTAGGCCGTGCCGCCGATGATCACCAGGCGCCGGGCAAAGTCGAGCAGCACCACGGTCTCGGAATTGGTGCCGTCGGTCTCGGGACGCGCCTTGAAGCCCGGCACCTGGACGATGGTGAACTCGGGTTCGTGGTCGCCCAGGTCTTCGGCCGCCGGCGTGATGAACAGGTTGCGCGCGAACAGGCTGTGCCACGCGAACTCCGAGATCACGCGGATCGGCAGCCGGTAGTCCGAAGCGGCGCCGGCGTAGCAGTCCTGAATGAACACCTCCTTGCCTTGGAGGTAGGCCGCGACCCGGCCGTGGATATCGTTGAAGACGTCCCTGGAGATCGGCCGGTTGACGTCGCCCCACCAGATGTCGTGCTCGGAGGACGGCTCGCGCACGATGTACTTGTCGTTGGGCGAGCGCCCGGTGTGGGCGCCGGTCATGGCGATCAGGGCGCCGCCCTCGGCGATCTGCGCCTCACCGCGGCGCACGGCCTCTTCGTAAAGGGCCGGCCGTCGATAGTTCCAGTGGGCAGCGGCGATGTTGCCGATACCGAGTCGTTCCAGCCCGTGACGGCTGATGTGCGGTCCTCGCTGACTCATCGATTGCTCGTGGGCGGGCGAATCGGGCTCTTCGCTCTTGCTATTGGTCTTCTACCGGTCCACCACGCGCAAGGAAAAAAGGGCCGCGGTGTCGCGCCTCTCGGGCG
>JAPPKP010000214.1:2305-10442 GCA_028819955.1 Rhodospirillaceae bacterium
TTTTTTTTGTTTTTCACCGGCCCCCCCCCGCCAATTAAAAACGGGGGGGGGGGGGCGCGCCGGGGGGGCCCCGCGCGGCGCCCCCGCAAAGGTACGCCTAGATCTTGTAGCCGAGCGACCGCGCGCCCTCCACGAAGTTGGCGTACTGGGCCATCTGACTATCGATGCCCAGCTTCTGCACGATCTGGACCCATTCCTCGGCCGCCTCGTCGAGCGCCTGCTGGCTGGTGAGCTCGCCGGCGATCGCCTTCTGGATATTCCGGCCGAGCGCGTCGCCGTACTCGGACGCTCCTTCCCAGAAGAACTGAGGGTAGCCGACCTCGACGTTCTTCAGGCCCGCGTCGAGGTGGTTCCGCGAGGTGTCGAAGTTCTGGAAGATGCCCGAGTTCGTGGGCCAGATGTCGCTGGTCCCGCGCTGCGGGTTGGGCTCCAGGTATTTTTGGGCCGCGGCGTCGGTGTAGTGGCTCAGGCCGAACGGATCGGAGCCGCAGTACTCGTCCGCCACGATGTCGTCCGAATAATCCGGGTGCGACATCCGGTAGAGGAAGTAGAACGCGGCTTCCTTCACGTCCTCCGGCGCGTTCTTCGGAATGGCGCCGGTGCGGCACCAGAGCGAGATCGCGCGGTGGTTGATGGAGCCGTCCTCTTGCGGCCAGCCGGGGACGATGTCGCCGCGCTGATCCTCGGCGCGCTCCATGCCCTGCTGCTGCACCGTGAACTCGGCCAGGTCGATCCACCATACCGACATCACGTCGCCGCCCGACTGCCAGCGCTGGATGCTGGTCGAGAGGCCCAGGGACTCCTTCCCTGGAGGGCCGAACTGGACGATCTCCTTGAACAGATCCAACGCCTCGACGGCCTGGGCCGTGTTGATCGTCGGGTTCATGTTCTCGTCGAAGTAGTTGACCCCGTTGCCGGCGGCCACGTCCATCCAGAAGCCCCAGCCGAAGTTCGGCGGGTTGATCACCATGGACGAGCCGTAGACGCCCTCGGACTCGCTGAGCTCCTCGGTGAAGAACTGCGTCGCATCGAGGAACTCGAACCAGGTCTTCGGCACCGCAAGCTCGCGCTGGAAGCGCTTCGAGAACCTGTCCCGCAGCTCCGGGCGCTCGAAGAAGGACTTGCGGTAGTGGAGGATGTGGATGTCGCCATCCAGCATGATGCCGTAGGTCTGGCCGGCCCACTTCGTGTAGAACTCGCGGTAGGCGGGCATGACCCAGTCCAGATACTCGGACGTGCCTTCGTATTTCTCGAGATACTGATCGAGCGGCTCGAGCTGGCCGGTCTCCGCGAACGCGCCGAAGAACAGGCTCGGGAACTGAACCCAGTCGAAGCGCGGGTTGCGGGAGAGGAGCTGCGGCAGAATCTTCGCGACCGCGTCGCCGCCGTCGTACTGCTCCCGGCTCTTGATGCCGACGCCGGCCTCCGCCATCAGATGGTCTGAGAGCCAGAGCGGGGCGTGCAGCCAGTTGGAATCCTGGAAGTAGGTCAGCTCGATATCGTTGAAGAGCTTCTTGCCCGGCGGAACCGCCTGGGCCGCACGGCCGAGCCGTGGCGCCGCGACGCCCGAGGCGCCGAGGGCCGCAGCGCCGGCCGCTGCGCCTTTGAGGAACTTGCGCCGCGTTATGTGGCTAAACATACCCATTTCGTGTCTCCTTCGTCCTTTCAACCAAGAAACGTTGCCGCTCGGTACTACGCCCGGTCGCGATCAGGCGATGAGAGCTTCCGACTCCGCGTCGAACACCATGATGTCCTGGGGCCGGTAGTAGAGCGTGATCGGCTCATCGTGCGCCCACGAGCCCTCGGCCGACGCCAGGGCCTGAAAACTCTGCCCGCCCCGGCGCAGGGTGAGGATGGAGCGCTCCCCTAGATATTCATGGATGTCGATCGTGGCGTCGAAACTGATCGTGCCCGTTCGCGGCGTGCATAACAGGTTTTGCGGACGGATGCCAACGACATAGCGCTGGTCGTCGCGAGAGCGCAGACGGGCTGCGGTTTCGGCCGTCGGACGCAGCGCGAGATCGTCCGCGCGCAGAATTTCCTCCCCCTCTTCCTCGACGAATCGGGCGTCGAAAAAGTTGGTCGGCGGCTCGCCGATGAAGTCGGCGACGAACCGGGTCGCGGGCGTGTCGTAGAGCTCGTCGCGCGTGCCGCTTTGCACCAGGCGCCCCTGGTGGAGCACCGCGATCCGGTCGGAGAGCGCGATCGCCTCCATCTGATCGTGGGTGACGAAGATCATCGTGCTGTCGAGCGATTGATGCAGGCGCTTGAGATCGAACAGCATCTGGAAGCGCAGGTGCCCGTCCACGTGACCCAGCACCTCGTCGAGGATGAAGGCGGCGGGCTCGCGGATCAGCGCGCGCGCCAGCGAGACCCTCTGCTTCTGGCCGCCGGAGAGCGTGTTGGGCTGCTGGTGCAGGATGTTCTCGATCTGGAGCAACCCGGCCAGCTCGCGCACGCGGCGGCGGCGCTCGGGCTTCGGAATCCCCCGCGCCTCCAGCGGGAAGCCGATGTTCTCCTCGGCGCTGAAGTTGGGGTAGAGCGCGTAGTTCTCGAACGCCATCGCGACGTTTCGCGCCTGCGGATCGAGGTCGTTGACCATGTCGCCGTTGAACAGGATCCGGCCCGACGTCGCCTGCTCCAGGCCGACGATCATGCGCAGCGTGGTCGACTTCCCGCAGCCCGAGGGCCCCACGATGGAGACGAACTCGCCGTCCTCCACCACGAGGTCGAGGTCGCGGACCGCGTGAACCTGCTGGCCGCGGCCCTCGTAGACCTTGTTGACCTCGCTCAGCCTGACTTCCGCCATCGCCGCTATCCGTCGAACAGGGAGACGCCGTTCTGCATGTCGAAATAGTGCACGCGCTCGGTCCTGAGCGCGATCCTGAGCGGCTGGCCAGGTTCGATATGCGCGTCGGGTGCCGTGATCATCGTGAGCTTCGCGCCGCCGACGTCGGCGACGAGCACGCCCATGGAGCCCAACGCCTCGTAAATCTCGGCGCGGCCCTCCATCACGTGCCGCCCGCCTGCACCGGCATCGTCCGCCAGCGCCTCCAGATGCTGCGGCCTGATGCCGGCGACCAGCGTCGGCTCGTTGCGCGCCTCCAGGGCGGAGACGTGATCGGCGGCCAGCGGGAAGGAGAGCTGCGTCTCCTGGCTCGCCACATGGAGCGCGCCGTCCGCCCGCCGAAGCGTGCAGTCGATCAGGTTGATCGGCGGCTGGCCCACGTGCTGCGCGACGAAGAGCGAGTTCGGCCGCTCGAAGATGTCCCGCGGCAGGCCGGTCTGCACCAGCCCCGCGCGCCCCATGATGCCCACCCGGTCGCCGAGCGAGAGCGCCTCGGTGTAATCGTGGGTCACGTAGATCGTCGCGACGGCGCGGAGCGCCTCGAGGCGGTGGAACTGTTGGCGCAGCTCGTAGCGAATTCGTGCGTCGAGATGGCTGATCGGCTCGTCGAGGAGGAAGACCTCGGGCCGCTTGACCAGGGTGCGCGCCAGCGAGATGCGCTGCATCTGGCCGCCCGAGGCCTCGTTCGGTCGGCGCGGCAGCAGCTCCTCGATCCGCAGGATTCGCGCCACCTCGACGATGCGCGCCTCGATCTCGCCGCGCGGCAGCTTCTGCGCCCTGAGCGGGCTCGCGATGTTGTCGAAGACGCTGCGGTGCGGATAGAGCGCGTAGCTCTCGAAGGTGAGCGCCACCGGCCGATGATAGGGCGGCACCTCGGTGATGTCCTCGCCGTTCAGGATGACCCGCCCGGCATCTGGAGATTCCAAGCCGGCCACGATGCGGAGCAGAGTCGTCTTGCTGATGCCGGACGGCCCCAGGATGCAGAAGAACTCTCCGTCCTCGATGGTCAGGTCGAGCTCGTCCAGGATGGGATAGTCCCACCCCTTGCAGATGCCCTGGAGCTCCAGCCGCGCCATCTCAGCCCTTCACCACGCCGAGCGAGAGGCCGCGCACCATGTAGCGGCGCAGGATGATGAACAGCACCACCGGCGGGATCATGGCGACCAGGCTGAAGGCCATCACCAGGTTCCACAGCGTCTGGCTGCCGCTGGTAAAGCTCGGGATGATCACCGGGAAGGTCTTCACGTCCGTCCCGATGAACATGTTGGCGAACAGATACTCGTTCCACGCGAAGATCCAGCACAGCATGGCCACCGCGATCATGCCGGGGCCGACCAGCGGCAGGGTGATCGTGAAGAACACCTTGAAGGGCTTGTGGCCGTCCACGTAGGCCGCCTCCTCCAGCTCGCGCGGCACGTCGCGGAAGAAGACCATCATCAGCCACACCGCGAGCGGCATGTTGAAGACCAGATAGAGGATGATCAGCGCCATGTGCGTGTCGGTGGTGCCGAACAGCTCCTCGAACAGGAAGAACATGGGCAGCAGCACCGCCACCGGCGGGAACATCCGGTTGGAGAGGATCCACATCGCCACGTTCTCGCCGCCCGACTGGCGCGGGAAGCGCGCCAGCGCGTAGCCCGCCAGCGTGCCGAAGAAGAGCGACAGGATGGTGTTGCAGGTCGCGATGATGAAGCTGTCGACCAGCGACTTGAAGTTGCCCGGCTCGTTCCAGATCGCCGAATAGTTCTCGAACACGAACACTTCCGGCCAGAACGTCGGCTCGATCCGGTTGACCTCCGCCACGTCCTTCAGCGAGGTGATGATCTGGAAGTAGAAGGGGAACGTGATCAGCACCAGCCACACGCCGAGGAAGATCAGCAGCAGCAGCCGGACCAGCCTGTAGTTCTTGACGCTCATGCCGGCGGCCTCAAGCGATCGCCTGGGCGCGCAGCACGCGCTTCAGGTAGCGCAGGAAGAGCGTGATCAGGACGATGGCGAAGAGGAAGATGATCCAGGCGTAGGCCGCCGCCTCGCCGATCTCGAACTCCCGCACACCGCGCTGATAGGCGATGTAGGCAGGCAACTCCGACGACTGCGCCGGCCCGCCCGAGGTCATGACGTAGACCTTGTCCACGAATTTGTACGCATCCATGAAGCGGATGATGAAGGCGATCGCGATGACCTCCTTCAGCATCGGCAGCGTGATGCGCCGGAGCGTGAGGAAGGGCGAAGCACCGTCCACCCGTGCCGCTTCGTAGATCGAGGGTGGCAGACCCAGTCGGCCGCTGAAGACAATGAGGAAGGGCAGCGAGGTCCATTCCCATATGTCGGCGATGGTAATGGTCCAGAGCGAGACGCCGATCTGGAACCACTCGATATGCGCCTGGATCAGCCCGATATCGAGCAGCGCCTGGTTGATCGCGCCGTTCGACGGGTTGAAGAGGAAGCGCCACAGCACGCCCACGATCGAAGGCGGCAGCATCATGGGCATCACCAGGATGACCAGGATCACCAGCCGGGCCGCGTTGTTGCGCACGCAGTGGTGCAGGATAAGCGCGAGCGCGGTGCCGAGCACCACCTGAAGCACGGCGCCGAAGAACAGATACTGGATCAGGTGAAGCACCGAGCCGTGGAAGCGGTCCGAGGTCAGAACCCGCTCGAAGTTGGTGAAGCCGATCAGCCCGTAGTCGCCCTTGAACAGGCTCACCATGTTGATGTCGTGAAAGGCGTAGTACGCCATCTGCACGGTGGGATAGGCGACGATGAAGAGCAGCACCGCGATCGGTATGCCGACCATGACCCGCGGCACCCAGCGGTTCACGATCAGCGAGCGCGCGCTGCTGCGCTTCTTCTTGAACCAATCGGGGAGCTCGTCGTCCTGCCAGTGGCGGATCGTCGCGGCGGACACCGTGTAGTCGCGGCCGCTTCGCGTCGGCCCCTCGTCCGTGCTTACGGCCACGCGTCAGTGCCCGATTCGGATATCCGCCGGGACCATCGGCTTGGGATCGGCACTGCCTCGCGCGCAAGGACGGGGGCGCGTGCCCGATGACGCGACCGTCGCCGGCCGATTCCGGTCAGTCACAATCCCTCCCTCGTCCGCAGCCGGCCGGCCGCGTCGCTCACCTCGCTGCCAGTACTTGACCCGCTCATCCGGGGGAGTCAAGCGAGGCCCGCTTGCCCGCCTTGGGGCCTTCGCGCGCCCACCGAATCGCCGCCCTTGCCGCGCAATCCTGTCTACTGATCCCGACAAATCGGTTAGGTTCCCGCGCCATGACAAAGGGAGTTGCAGTCGCGCCCGAGCGGCCGGCCAGTCAGGCCATGTCGTTCGAGCGCCATCTGATTCGGACCGCCCGGTTCGCGGGCCCGGTGATCCTCGCGCGCGCGGGCCTGCTTGTGATGGTCGCGATCGATTCCGCCATGCTGGGCCATTACGGCACCGCATCGCTCGCCTACTACGCGGCGGCGAACGCAGCCCAGGTGGTGATGATCCTGATCGGCGTGGGCTTGCTGCAGGGCACGGTGATCTTCGTCTCCCAGGCGCACGGCGCGCGTGACCACGCCGCCTGCGGCGCCTACTGGCGCGTGAGCTTCGTCCACGGCGCGTTCCTCGGCGTCGTCATGGGTCTCGTCTGCCTGCTCGGCCGCTATACCCTCGAAGCAACCGGGCAGGAGCCCGAAGTCGTCATCGGCGGTGGCCGTGTGCTCGACATGATCGCCTGGGGCTCGCCGCCATTGATGATGTGGGTGGTGTGTACGCACTTTCTGGAAGGTCTCAGCCGGCCGATTCCGGGCATGGTCGTCATGTTCGGCGCGGTGCTGCTCAACGCGCTGCTCAATTGGATCCTCATTTTCGGCAACCTGGGCGGCCCGGAGATGGGGGCGGAAGGCGCCGCCATCGCGACCTCGCTCGTGCGCTGGGTCATGTTCGTGGCTCTGTTGCTCGTCGTGCTGCGCCAGCGCGATGCCCGCGCGCTCGGCATACACCGGCCCGTCACCGACTTCTGGGCAATCTCGAAGCGGCTCAGGCGAATCGGCTATCCGCTCGGCGCGGCGCGGGGGTTCGAGACCGCGGCATTCGCTGCGCTGGTCATGTTCGCCGGGCACCTGGGAACGGTATCGCTTGCCGCCTACCAGATCGGATACAACCTGATCGGGCTCGTCTTCATGGTCGCCATCGGCACCGCAGGGGCGAGCATGGTGCGGGTGGGGAACGCGGTCGGCCGGCGCAACGCCACCGACATCGTGCGCGCCGGCTGGGCGGGCGTCCTGCTCATTGCATGCCTCATGACCTGTTTCGCCGGCCCGTTCCTGGGCCTCGGCCTGCCATTGGCGAAGCTCTACACCGACGATCCCGCGGTGCTGCCGCTCGCCGCGTCGCTTATCGGCATTTGCGGTATCATTCTGGTATTCGACGGCATGCAGGCGGTGCTGATGGGCGCGCTGCGCGGCGTCGCCGACGTGTGGGTGCCGCCAGGTCTTCAGCTCATCTCCTGGTGGTGCATCACGGTGCCCATCGGTTACGTGCTGGCGATCGTGATAGGGATCGGCGTCGACGGCCTGATGTGGGGCATTCTGGCGGGCGCGCTTAGCGCCAGCGTGCTGCTTTCGGGCCGCTTCCTCGCCATCGCCCGGCGACCGATCGCCCGCTACTGACGCGACCCACCGATCCGGCGCCCCAAAATCGCCACAGTGAGGCCATACTTGGGGCGACCGCAGGAGGAGGAGGGATACGGTGTCTGCGACCATCGCGCTCGTCGACGACGACCAGCACCTGCTCACCTCGGTCACCATGGCGCTCGAGGCGGAGGGCTTCGTGGTCCGGCCCCACAGCGACCCGGTGAAGGCGCTGCAGGACCTGCTGAGCCGGCCGGTCGACCTCGCGGTGCTCGACATCAAGATGCCGCAGATGGACGGCCTGGAGCTGCTCTCCCAGCTACGGGAGCATTCGACGCTCCCCGTGGTGTTCCTGACCTCGAAGGACGACGAGGACGACCAGCTCTACGGGCTCAGCCAGGGCGCGGACGACTACATCACCAAGCCCTTCTCGATTCGCCTTCTGGTGGAGCGGATTCGGGCGGTCCTGCGGCGCGCCGAGCCGGCCAAGAGCGCCGACGGGACTGCGCTCATGGTGCGGGGCGCACTGGTGCTGGACGAGGACCGCCATCTCTGCACCTGGCAGGGCAAGTCCCTCTCCCTTACGGTGACGGAGTTCCTACTGTTGAAGGCGCTCGCCCAGCGACCCGGCCACGTCAAGAGCCGGAACCAGTTGATGGATGCCGCCTACGGCGA
>JAPPKP010000099.1 GCA_028819955.1 Rhodospirillaceae bacterium
CCTTGTCCAGCATGTCCACCCAGTAGAGGACGCCCTCCACCGGGTCCCAGACCGGTCCCTCGCCGAGATAGTTGTTGGCCTCCACCACGCATTCGATCTTGACCATCGCGGCCTCCCCTTGCGTTCTGACGCTTCCCGCCCGCCGGTGCAGGGCCAAGCGGGCGAGAAGCCGGGACCGGGCAACTATACGCCCGAAAGCGCGTGCGCGGAGTCTGCGCGACTGCGCGTCAGCACCCCATGACCCGCACGTGACCCTCCCCGCCGTAAGCGAGCAGGTGGCGGTCACGGGTTACCAACGTGTAGCCGAAGGCCCGCGCCGTCGCGGCGAGGATGCGGTCCACGGGGTCGGCGGGCGGTGCACCGGGAAGGGCGCACGACGCGATAAAAACCTCCGGCGGCAGTTCCGCGATCGCCAGCTCCGGCCACGAGAGAATTCTCTCGAACCACATCTGGGGGCTCATCGCGAGCGCAATTCTGTTTTTCTCCACGAGCATGGCGATTTCCCACGCGGTGATGGGGGAGACGAAGACCCCGCGGCCATGCGCAGGCGCGTCCTCCAACGCGCCTGCGGCCGGTTCCCTCAGCGCCTCGCCGTTCGCGATCCAGATGACCGTGCAGGTGTCGAGAAGGTAGACGGGCATCGCCAACTACTGAGTCGCATCCCATTTTGTGTCGATCGGTGCCGTCAAGTCGGTTCCTGGCTTGATCGTCACCGTGCCCTCGAGCGCACCGAAGACACGAGAAAGAAAGCCCCCGGAGGTGACTGTGGAATCTTGCGGCTCGTCCCGCAACTCGCCGCTCGCGGATTTGGCCGCCGTCCCGTATTGCGCAGCTTTGAGAAACACCAGTGTATGCGCCGCCATGTTTACCTCCGCCGTCGTGTATCCCGCTTCCAGCCAGGCATGGGTCATGACGTTGTTCGTGGGGTTGTTGGACCACCAGGCCCGGTGCGTGAAGGCCGACTGTGGCAGTTTCGAGCCGATGACCTGCTCGATGTCGGCAAAGGTCATGGGCATGGTCTCTTGGCCTGAGCCGCGCAAGTGCTCCGCCAAGGGCGCATATTTCGACATGGCGGTTCTCCTTCACAGGTGTTTGTTGATAAGTATGAGTGTGTAACACACACTCATTGCACGTCGCAAACAAAAATTTGGGCGGCGGCGTGGCCGGCCCCGCCCCATTGCCGCCTTGGCTACCGGGGGCGTACTCTCGTGCGCCATCCGGTGCCGCTATGGGAGCGGCACTCTTCCGTGACGAGCCGCCATGACCGTTGAGGAGGCGCCCGGCCGCGGGCAGGCCCGCGTCATGGGGCTGATCGCACTCGCCCACGGTGCGAGCCACTTCTATCAGCTCGCCCTGCCGCCGCTCTTTCCGCACCTCAAGGAGGCGTTTGCGGTCAGCTACACCGAGCTCGGCACGCTGATGACGGTGTTCTATGTGAGCTCCGGCGTCGCGCAGACGGGTGCGGGCTTCCTGGTGGACCGATTCCCGGCGCGCACGGTGCTGCTGGGCGGGCTGGCACTGCTTTGCGCCGCGATTGCGCTGATGGGTCTCGCGCCCGCATTCTGGATGCTGTTCCCGCTGGCCGCGCTGGCGGGGCTCGGCAACAGCGTGTTCCACCCGGCCGATCTCTCGATCCTCACCGCGAGCATCCGCCGAACCCGTCACGGGCGCGCCTACGGCTTTCATACGCTCGGCGGCAATCTCGGCTACGCCCTCGCCCCCCTCGTCATGGTGGGGCTGGCGCTGGAGCTCGGCTGGCGCTCCGCCCTGATCGTGGCCGGGGCCGTCGGCCTGCTGCTGTTCCTCGCCCTGTTCTTCAACCGGCACCTCTTCCTCGACGCGAGCGACGAGGCGCATGCGGTGCCCCGCCCGCGCGTCGGTGAAGACCCGGTGGCGGCCTCAACAGGACGCGGCTGGCTCGCAGCCGCGAGGCAGGGTGTCGCTCCCCTCGTCTCGGTCCCGGTCATGCTCTGCTTCGCCTTCTTCATCTTCTTGAGCGGGGCCACCATCGGCCTGCAGTCGTTCTTCCCGGCGCTGATGGACCAGCTCTACGGCCTGCCGATTGCCGAGGGCGCGCCGCTGCTTTCAGTCTTCCTCTTCGGGGCATCGGGGGGCGTGCTGCTCGGCGGCTTCCTCGCCGAGCGCACGGACGCGCGGCATCAGCTCGTCATCGGCGCGGGCCTTGCGTCGGCGTCCGCGTTCTTCGTCGCCATCAGCCTCGGCCTCTTCCCGGCTGCGGTTCTGGGAGTCCCCTTCGCGCTTGCCGGCATTCTGGTCGGACTCACCTTTCCGTCCCGCGACATGCTGGTGCGCGAGACCGCGGCGGCCGATGCCAGGGGCCGGGTCTTCGGCTTCGTCTATTCGGGCCTCGACACGGGTGCCGCCGTCGCGCCGCTGATCGTGGGGCTGCTGCTCGACCACGGCGACCCCCGCGCCGTGATGTGGCTGATCGCGGCGCTGCTCCTGCTGGGCGTCGTAGCCGCCGCCCTGGCGAAGTCTCGGCGAGGCTGAGTACGTTGCGACGCGCGCCATGCGCTACAATCCCGCCGCCCCAGCGCGCGGGCGCTCAAGCTCCCCTCTGCAATCGGTGAGTGGCATGGTCAGCTTCGGCTTGTTCTGTCTGATGGGCTATCGGGACCGCGGAAGTGCGGTCTCCGAGGTGCTCGGCAACGCGGTTCGCATGACGCGGTGGGCGGAGGAGGCGGGCTTCGAGGCCGCCTGGTTCGCCGAGCACCACTTCTCGAATTACTGCGTCTGCCCCTCGCCCCTGGTCATGGTCAATCACTGCGCCGGGCTGACCACGCGGATCAAGCTCGGCCCGGCGGTGATCGTGGTGCCGCTCTACCACCCGGTCCGGCTCCTTGCCGAGATCGGCATGACCCAGGCGCTGCTGGGCGAGGATCGCTTCCTGCTGGGGCTGGGCAGCGGCTACCAGCCCTACGAGTTCGAGCGCTTCGGCGCCGACCTGGGCGATTCCAAGGCGCGGCTGGATGAGTTCCTCGCGCTCATGGACCGGGCGTATGCGGGCGAGACCTTCAGCTTCGACGGCGACTTCACCGCGCTGCCCGAGACCAGCATCAGCACGCGCCCGCCGGGCGGCGTGCCGCCGATCTGGATCGCCGGCGATTCCGAATCGACGCACAGGCTGGCGGCGCGGCGCGGCTTCGTGCCGATCATCACCGGCCGCTGGTTCGGCGCGGACTACCTGGCCGAGCAGCGGGAGCGCATCGATGCGTCCTACGCCGCCGAGGGGCGGGGCGGCCAGAAGCACGAGCTCGGGATCCTGCGCTTCGTCTGCGTGACGGAGACCGACGAGGAGACGCTGGACTACCTCGTCAACGCCCGCCAGCAGATGCGCTTCGCTGCGGCGCTGCGCAACCGGCAGGAGGCGATGGAGGGCGGCATGCTCGTCGAACGCCCGTTCTCCGGCGAGCCTGCGCTGGAGGAGATGGCGGCGAGCTTGCCGGTGGGCGATGCCGCCACGGTCGCCGAGAGGCTCATCGCCGACATTCGCGCCTCCGGCGCGAGCCACATGATGCTGAACATCCAGGCGGCGGGCTCCACCATGATGCAGGCCGAGCGCACCATCCGGGCCTTCTCCGACGAAATCCGGCCCGCTATCGAGCGTGCCCTGGCTGAGGACCCGGGCGCTGCGGCTTAGCTTCTTCCCGCGCTCTCCGACGGGGCGCCGATGCGGGCGGCGAGCGATGCCGCCAGGAACCGGTCGATGCCCCCGTCGAGCACGGCGTCGGGGTTGCTGCTCTCGATCCCGGTGCGCAGGTCCTTCACCATGCGGTAGGGCTGCAGCACGTAGGAGCGGATCTGGTGGCCCCAGCCGATGTCGCTCTTCTGCTCGGCGAGCGCCTGCGCCTCCATCTCGCGCTCCTGCAGCGCGCGCTCGTAGAGCCGGGCGCGGAGCATCGACATGGCTTCCGCCTTGTTGCGGTGCTGCGAGCGCTCCGCCTGGCACTGGACGACGATGCTGGTGGGCAGGTGGGTGATGCGGACCGCGCTGTCGGTGCGGTTGACGTGCTGCCCGCCCGCGCCGGACGCGCGGTAGGTGTCGATGCGAAGGTCCTTGTCCGCGATCTCGATGTCGATGGTCTCATCGACCACCGGGTAGACCCAGACCGAGGCGAAGCTCGTGTGGCGCCTGGCACCTGCGTCGAAGGGCGAGATGCGGACTAGGCGGTGCACGCCGCTCTCGGTCTTGAGCCAGCCGTAGGCGCTCTCGCCCGAGACCTTGATGACCGCAGACTTGATCCCCGCTTCCTCTCCTGGGCTCTCCTCGATCCACTCGACCTTGTGGCCGCGCTGTTCCGCCCAGCGGACGTACATGCGGAGCAGCATCTCGGCCCAGTCCTGCGATTCCGTGCCGCCGGCGCCGGCATGAACCTCGAGAAAGCCGTCGTTGCCGTCCGCCTCGCCGGAGAGCAGACTCTCCAGCTCGCGCCGCTTCGCCTCGTCGCGGGTCGCGGCAAGCGCGGCCTCCGCCTCGCCGTAGGCTTCGTCGTCCGACTCTTCCTCGGCAAGCTCGGCGAGGGCGAGGCCGTCCTCCAGCTCCTGCTCCAGCCGCTGGTAGGTGGCGACCGCCGTATCGAGCCGGGTGCGCTCCTGCATCACCGCGCGGGCGCGCTCGGCATCGGCCCAGAGGTCGGGGTCCTCGGCCTCGCGGTTCAGCGCCTCCAGGCGGTCCCGGGCGCCGTCGAGGTCAAAGGTGCCTCCTCAGCAGCGTCAGCGACTGCTTGATGTCATCGGCAAGCGACAGGATTTCGGCGCGCATCGAGGGGCCCTCCGGTGGGCTTCTAATATACGGCGCCCAGCCCCTCGAACGGAACCGCGCCGGCTTCGAGCCCGCCGTCCAGGTTTCCGGCTGCCCGCAGCACCGCCCGCTCGGTCGGCTCGGTGCCGGGCAGGAACGCTTCCACGATGACGTCGTCGCTGGCGGGGCCGGGTAGCGCGCCGGTACCGCGCTCCACCCGCACGAAGCGGATGCCGGGGGGAACCCGGAAGGGCACGGCGGGCTTGCCGGCGAGGGCGCCTGCGAGAAAGTCCCGCACGATCGGTGCGGCCACCCGGCCGCCGGACTCCTTGCGCCCCAGCGATTGCGGCTGATCGAAGCCGACATATGCGGCGGCGACCAGATCGGGGGTGAAGCCGACGAACCAGGCATCGCGGAACTCGTTGGTCGTGCCCGTCTTGCCGCCGATGGTTGCGCCCAGCTTGCGGAGCGCGCGGCCGGTGCCGCGCTGCACGGCGCCTTCCAGCATCGAGACGACCTGGTAGGTGGTGCGCGGATCGGCGATCACCGGGCGCAGATCACGAAGGATGGGCGGCAGCTGATGATGCCATTCGCCGGGCCGGCAGCGGTCGCAATCGCGCGCATCCCGCCGGTAGACCGTGCGCCCGTTGCGGTCCTGAATGCGCTCGACGAAGGCGGGCTCGATCTTGCGCCCGCCGTTGACCAGCATGGCGTAGGCCGCGGCCAAGTCGAGCGGCGTCGTCTCCATCGAGCCCAGCGCGGCCGAGGGCAGCTCGGGCAGATCCTCGTAGAGCCCGAAGCGCGCGGCATAGTCGGCCACGGTCTTCATGCCGATGTCCTGAGCGACGCGTAGCGTCATCAGGTTGCGCGATTCCTCGAGGCCCACCCTGAGCGTGCTCGGCCCGTAGAACCGCTCGGTGTAGTTCTCGGGCTTCCACTTGCGAAGGTGCTCGCCCTGGTCGATCACAACCGGCGCATCGAGCACGATGGAGGCCGGCGTGTAGCCGTGATCGAGCGCCGCCAAGTAGACGAACGGCTTGAAGGCGGAGCCCGGCTGGCGCCGGGCCTGGGTCGCGCGGTCGAACTCGCTTGAGGCAAAGTCGAAGCCGCCGACCAGCGCCAGCACCCGCCCGGTGTGGGGATCCAGCGCCACCAGGGCGCCCGAGACGGCGGGAATTTGGCGGAGCGCAAAGGCACCGTCCCGGCCGTCCAACGGTTCGACCGGCACCACGTCCCCCACGCTCAGCACCTGGTGCGCGGCGGTGACCTCGGGCCCGAGTCTGCCCTTCCCGCGCGCCGCTCGTGCCCACGAAAGGTCGTCGAGCGCGATGGCACCCACGACGCCATCGGCGAAGCCGACCTCCGCGCGGCCGGCCTCCACGGTCAGCACCGCCGCAAGACGCCACGGCTTCGGCACCGGCGGCAGCTCGTCTGCGCCGAGCGCCTGCCGCCAATCGCCCGCCGGGTCGATCTGCGCGAGCGGGCCGCGCCAGCCGCGGCGTCGGTCGTAGGCGACGAGCCCGCCCCTGAGCGCACTGTCGGCGACCGCCTGGAGCGCCGGATCGACCGTCGTGCGAACCGAGAGACCGCCCTCGTAGAGCGTGTCATCGCCGTAGCGCGCCTGTAGCCAGCGCCGCACCTCCTCGGCGAAGTGCGGTGCCTCGACGAAGGTCTCGGGCGCACGCGCCCGGGTGCGGAGCGGCGCTTGTATCGCTTCCTCGGCATCGGCAGCGCCGACCGCGCCGTTCGCGACCATCTGGTCCAGCACCCAGTTGCGCCGGGCCACCGCGGCCTCGTGCTTGCGCACAGGGTGATAGTTGTTCGGCGCCTTGGGCAGGGCCGCCAGATAGGCGATCTCCTCAAGCGAGAGGTCGTTGAGGGAGCGATCGAAGTAGTTGAGCGCCGCAGCCGCTACGCCGTAGGAACCGGCACCCAAATAAATCTCGTTGAGATAGAGCTCGAGAATCCGGTCCTTGGTGAAAGCGTCCTCGATCCTCATGGCGAGGATGGCTTCCTTGATCTTGCGTGAGAAGGAGAGCTCGTTCGAGAGCAGGAAGTTCTTCGCCACCTGCTGGGTCACCGTGGACGCGCCAATCGGCCGGCGTTCGCCGTTGCCGACCATGTTGACGAGGTTGGTGACCACGGCGTTCGCCACGCTGATTGGATCGATCCCGAAGTGCCCGTAGAAAGCCTTGTCCTCGGCCGCGAGGAAGGCCTGGACCAACCGCTTCGGCATGGCGCTAACGGGGACGAACAGCCTCTTCTCGCGGGCGTGCTCGGCGAGTAGCCGTCCGTCGCCGGCATGAACGCGGGTCATCACCGGCGGCTCGTAGGCCGCGAGCTGGTTGTGGTCGGGCAGGTCCCGGCCGTAATGAAAAAACACGAACGCGATTGCTCCGCCTGCGAGTGCCGCGAGGAGCACGAGGCTGCCGAGGACGATGCCGGCGATCTTCATCTCTGGGCGAGCCGGGCGGTCAGTGGAGTCGCGTCTGCGTCAGCGTAGCATCAATCGGCGATGCGGGGCGTACGGTGCCTATCGAATCGCGGGAATGAGGCGAGACTGCGGCAGGATTAGCAGGGCTCGCGAAAATAGGTGTCGAGCGCTTCGACGATCGCGCCTGCCAAATCGCGCCGGTGAGTGTCGCTCTGCAACCGTTCCGCGTCCTGATCGTTGGAGAGGAACCCTAGCTCGACCAGCACCGAGGGAATGTCGGGCGCCTTGAGGACCCGGAAGTCGCCAAAGCGATGCGGGCGGCTGATCAGCGGTGCCACGTGGCCGAGCTCCGGCAGCAGCGTCGCCGCCAGCACCGCCGAACAGTTCATCGTGTTCTGCTGGACCATCGAAATCAGCACCTTGGCCACCTCTTCGTCGTAGCCCTCGGAGAGATCGACGTCGGCAACGATGTCGGCCTTGTTCTCGCGCGCGGCGAGCTCGGCGGTCTCGACATCCGAAGCCTCGTCCGAGAGCGTGTAGACGGACACTCCGCGCACCTCGCGGTTGTCCAAAAGGTCGAGGTGGATGGAGAGGAAGAGATCGGCGCCGGCGTCGCGGGCGATTTCGACCCGCCGATGCAGGCTGACCTTGTGGTCGCGTTCGCGGGTCATCACGGTTCGATATCGGCCCGAGGCCTCGAGCGCCGCCCGAAGCTCGCGTGCAAATGTCAGCGCGAGGACCTTCTCCTGCAGACCGTTGGTTGCGATCGCGCCGGGATCACGGCCGCCGTGGCCCGCGTCGATCGCGATGACATGGCTGACGCGCTTGGGCGCCGGCCTGAGCTGCGGCAGCGGCACGGGCTCCTCCGGGGGCGCTCGACGAGCATGCGTGGTCGGCTCAGAGAGGCGAGACGGCCGGACGGTAGCCCGGAATGAGGCGGGCGAAACCGGCACGAGATCCAGGATCAGCCGGTGAGCAACCGGGGCGTCCGCCTCCCGATTCAACAGCTCTGCGCGCCACACGGCGAGCGGGCGGTCGAGGTCGAGCACTATGCGGGCAGTCTCCAGTCGGAACTGACCGAAGCGCAGCCGCGCCACGCCGGCGCGGCCGACGGCCTGAGTGCGCTCCCCTTCCCCTACGCGCGCTCCTGCCAGGTCGATCACCACACGGTCTGGATTCGACAGGGAAAACACTCTGAATTCCACCGGCTCGGTCAGGTCCAGGACCAGCCGGGTCCTATCGTCGTGCTCGTCGATCCGGACGCTCTTGACCGTCGGCACGGCCAGTGCCTCGGCGGCGGCAACCGCCGCGACCAACAAAAACAGGACCATAACTGCGACCCGGCGCTGCCACATCGCTCTGTCGCACCACGCCTTTTCCCGTCGTCCCCTGCACATACCGGCAAGCGCCGAGTCGCCGCAACGTTCCGTTCTGCCTCCGCGAGGAACGCACGCGCGCAGACCTTCGCTACCCCCGAGATGCAGGAGAGCTACGTGCACGATTGCTGGCCGTGATAGTCTCGCCGCGTTGCGGGGGAGAAGGGACATGGCGCGAAACGGGGGAGCAACGGCGACACGGAAGACGCGCCGCTCTCGCGCCGAGACGCAGGCCAGGCGCGAGCTTGCCGCTTGCTATCGCATGTTCTACCGGCGCGGCATGGACGACCTGATTTACACCCACCTCTCGGTGCGCATCCCCGATAAGCGCGACCGCTACCTCTTCATCGGCTTCGGCCAGCTCTTCGACGACGTGACGGCATCGAGCCTGCTGTCGGTCGACATCGAAGGACGCAACGTCGGCAGGACACCAAGCGAGGTCAACCCGGCAGGCTGGGTGGTGCACAGGACCGTCTTCGAGGCGGTGCCGGAGGCCGAGAGTGTGATGCACCTTCACACGGTGCCGGGCGTCGCCGTCTCGGCGCAGAAGGATGGGCTACTGCCGATCAACCAGTTCGCGATCACCCATGCCGGCCAGATCGCCTATCACGACTACGACGGCCCCGGGCTTCGACCCGCCGAGCAGAAGACCCTGGTCCGCGACCTCGGCGACAAGCGAATGATGTTCCTGCGCAACCACGGCACGCTCACCTGGGGCCGCTCCATCGCCGAGGCGTTTACGTTGATGCACTACCTCGAGCGTACCTGCGAAATCCAGATTGCGGCGCAGGCGGGCGGAAAGCCGGTACTGCCATCAAAGTCGGTCATCGAGCGCACGGCCTCGATCGGCC
Source organism: Rhodospirillaceae bacterium (assembly GCA_028819955.1). The sequence continues at coordinate 9,424 of JAPPKP010000099.1, forward strand.
AGGGGACCGGGAACGTGGAATGGGCCAGGATCGGCTTCGAGGCGCTGCTGCGCCGGCTGGACCGGGAGGACCCCTCCTACCGCGGTTAGCGTTGTCGGCGGGGCACGCTATAGTGCCGCCATGGCTACGATACTGAAGACCACGGACACACGGAGCGCAGTCGACGAGCTCGGCGCGCTCTTGGGCGACCGATTCTCGACCTCGCGCGCGGTGTGCGAGCATCACGCGACCGGCGAGACTTATCACGCGCCGCGACCGCCGGATGCGGTGGCCTTCCCCGAGACTACGGAAGAGGTTGCCGAGATCGTCCGCATCTGCGCCGCGCACGGCGTGCCCATGGTGCCCTACGGGGTGGGCACCTCCGTGGAAGGCAACGTCTGCGCGCTGGAGGGCGGTGTCACCCTCGACATGGGGCGTATGAACAGGGTTCTCCGCGTGAGCCAGGAGGACCTTGACGTCACGGTCCAAGCCGGCGTCACGCGCAAGCAGCTCAACACGCATCTGCGCGATACCGGCCTCTTCTTCCCGATCGATCCGGGTGCGGACGCAACACTTGGAGGCATGACCGCGACCCGCGCATCCGGCACCAACGCTGTGCGTTACGGCACGCTCAAGGAGAACGTACTCGGCCTCACGGTGGTGATGCCCGACGGACAGATCATCACGACCGGCGGACGGGCGCGCAAGTCGGCGGCAGGCTACGACCTGACCAGGCTCTTCGTCGGCTCCGAGGGGACGCTCGGCGTGATGACCGAGATTACACTCAGGCTCTACGGCATCCCCGAGGCGATTTCAGCGGCGGTATGCTCCTTCCCCTCTCTAGAGACCGCCGTCAACACGGTGATCCTGACCATCCAGTCTGGCATCCCCATCGCCCGCGTGGAGCTGCTCGACGACATTCAGATGGATGCGTGCAACAAGTTCTCGAAGCTCGACTACGCGCCGAAGGACACGCTCTTCTTCGAGTTCCACGGCACCGAGCAGGGCGTCGCCGAGCAGG
>JAPPKP010000440.1:0-1695 GCA_028819955.1 Rhodospirillaceae bacterium
CGATGGTGATGGTCGTGTAGCCCATGCGCAGGCAGAAATCGACGATCAGCGGCCCACGCGCATTGGGCAGGATTTCCATCAGCATGATGTACCAAGGACCCTCGCCCCGGGTCTGGGCTGCGGCGATGTAATCGCGCGTCGCGATATCCATCGTTACGCCCCGCACGATACGCATAATGCCGGGCGAGGACGCAAATACGACGGCGAAGATGATGTTGATCCCCGACGCGCCGACCTTCGCGATGATAAGCACGTAGAGCACCATGATGGGGAACGAGAGAATGACGTTGGCGACGAACGACAGGATCTCGTCAAGGTAACCCCGAAAATACCCCGCCGCGAGGCCCATAAGGATGCCCACGACGTAGGCGGCGACGGTGGCTGCGGTCGCGTAGAAGAGCACCCGCTGCCCGCCGAAGATGATGCGCGAGAGGATGTCTCGGCCCAGATGATCCGTGCCCAGCAGGAAGACGCGGCCGTCTTCCATTTCTGCGCCCGGGAAGGCGAAGGGTACCATCGTCGCGTTGGGATCGAAGGGCGCGATGAACTCCGCGAAGATCGCCAAGATGATAAAGAGCAGCACGATGGCGCCCCCGATCATGCCGACCGGGCTCTCCCTCAGCAGAAGGACAGGCCGGAGCGACGCCACGAAGCTGGCACCGAGCCGAGAGATCGGCGTGCTGACGGCGCTCATGCGGGGCACGTCACTCACTTGAACCTGATCCTCGGGTTCAGATAGGTATAACCGAGATCGCCAACCGTCTGCGTGAGGACTGCGACGAAGACTGCAGCCGTCCCGCAGGCCTCGATGACGAAGATGTCGCGCCTGAGCGCGGCCTCCAGCAGCAGCGCACCGAATCCTTTGTAGCCGAAGGCGAACTCGGTCACGACCACGCCGGACAGAAGCCAGTTGATCTGCAGCATGATCACGGTGAAGGGCGCGATCAGCGCGTTCCGGAGCGCGTGCTTGAGGATGATGTGCCGATAGGGCAGGCCCTTGAGCACCGCCGTTCGGATGTACGGCGTGGTCATAACCTCGGCCATCGACGCGCGCGTCATGCGCGCGATGTAGCCGAAGCCATATAGCGTCAGCACAAGTACAGGCAGGATCATCTGCAGCGGGTCGAACCCGGACGTCATCGACGAGGTTCCGGGCAGCCAGCCAAGCCAGAAAACGAAGATCCCGACAAGGAAGACTGCGCTGGCGTATTCGGGGATCGAGGTGGTGATGATCGAGAACACCGAGATCGCCCGGTCCTGCAGGGAGCCTTCCTTCATGCCCGCCAGCACGCCAAGCACGAGGGCGATTGCCACCATAATGACGAAAGTGATGCCGGCCAGAATGCCGGTGTTACCCAAACGGTCCCAGAAGATCTCGCTTACCGGCCTCTTGTAGATGACCGATTCTCCGAGATCGCCGGAAAATATCCGGCCGATCCACTCGAAGTACCGGACGATGACGGAGCGGTCGTAGCCGTTCTCGACGACCCAGGCGTCGAGCTGCTGGTCCTGTGCGTAGGGACCGAGAATACTGCGGGCGATGAGGCGGGGGTCGCCCTCGTTGATCAGGAAGAGCAGTAGCGCAACGACCAGCATGATGAGGATCATCATGCCGATGCGCCGCACGATGAGCTGGACCATGCCGCCCCCGGCGCTTAGTGGAGGTCTCGCTCCACGGGCACCCGCCTAAGCGGA
>JAPPKP010000440.1:1705-10389 GCA_028819955.1 Rhodospirillaceae bacterium
TTTTGGGGCACATTGCCCCCCCCGGGGTTTTTGGGTTGTTCTCGCCCAACTGTAACTCGAATATGCTTAAACGGGGGGGGGGTACCCTTGTGGCCCCCGCGCCGCTCGTTGCTCAACCGTCCAGCCACACGTTGTGGAACTGGTGGTACAGCGTCGGGTGGGTCTGGTGGCCCTTCACCCGCTTGTTCGCCGCCTTGTAGACCGAGCGCCAGAAGGGCTGCGGGATGATCGCGTCGTCCTGCAGGAGCTTCTGGCAGACCTCCATCTTCTTCCTGCGCTCGTTGACGTCGAGCGTGGCCTCGGCATCGTCCAGCGCCGCGTCGAAGGCCGGATTGTCGTAGGCGACCTCGTTCCACGGCACGCCCTTCCGGTAGGCAAGGCCGAGTACCATGGTGCCGAGCGGGCGGTGGGTCCACGCGGTGTAGCCCCACGGCGCCTTGTCCCAGACCTCCCAGTACTGGTTGGCGGGCATCTTGTTGATCTCGATGTTGATACCGGCAGGCGCCGCCTGGTTCTTGAAGATTGCGCAGGCGTCTGTCATCCACGGGCCCTCGGTGTCGCCGTTGGCGATCTCAAGCGTGATCCCGTCGGCATGGCCGGCCTCGGCCAAGAGCGCCTTCGCCTTCTCGATATCCCGCTTGAGCGGCGGCAGCGTTGCATACTCGGGATGGATCGGGCAGACGTGGTGGTTCTCGGCAATCTGCCCCCGGCCCTGGAACGCCTTGTCCAAGATCTCCTGGTGATCCATGCACGCCACGACCGCCTGGCGAAGCTTGAGATTGTCGAAGGGCGCCTCCGAGATCCGGAACCTCATGACCGCGGTCTGCGCAGTCGTCACCGGGTGAATGTCCACGAACGGCAGGGCCTGCGCCGCATCGATGAGGTTGTTCGGCAGACGGAACACCATATCCACCTGCTGCGATGCGAGTGCCGCGATCCAGGCGTTCGTGTCCTCGCCGTGGTCAAAATAGTGGATCTCGTCCAAGTAGAAGTCCCCAGCCCACCAGTCCCGTGCCCTCTTGAGAATGGCGACCTCGCCCAGTGCGTATTCGGCCAACTCGAAGGGACCGGTGCCGATGGGATTTGCCGAGAGATCCGCTTCGTAGTCCACGCCGAAGCCCCGATGCACCATGGCGGTCGGGTAGTTGTAGAAGTTCTCCGGCATGGCCAACGCGGCCTGCTTCAGGTTGAACTGGATCGTGTGGTCGTCAATCACCTCGACCGCGCCGGGGATGCCGCGCGGCTGGCCATCCTCACCCTCCTCGACCATGGCGCCGAAAAGCCCGAGGTTCGACGAACCGACCGCTGGATCGAGCCAGCGGTTGACCGTGTGCGCCACGTCCGCCGAGGTGAAGGCGTCGCCGTTCGACCAAGTGATGCCCTGGTTCAGATGGAACACCCAGGTCGCGAGGTCGTCGGACGCCTCCCAGCTACTAGCCAGATAGGGCACCGTGACATTGTCCGACTGGGTCCGGGTCAGATACTCCACCATGAAACGCGAAACGTTCGACCTCTCCGTCCAGGGGAAAGTCGCCGGGTCGGTCATCTCCTGCACGCGCATGGAGACCCTGAGCGTGCCGCCCGCCTTGGGCATTTCATCGGCCATTGCAGAGCCGATCACGTCACCGCCGCCCGCGAGCTTGTCGGCCATGGCATAGACCGTGCCGGTCGCCATGCCGAGCAGCGCCGCCTGACGTAGGAAATCGCGCCGGTTGATCTTCCCGGTCTGCAACTGATCGCAGAGCTCGGGCAGATAGGAGTGGGTCTCGGCGCCCAACGCGCGCTCCGACGGCAGCGTGTAGCGCCGCGGATCGCGGCTTAGCACTTTTCTGTCTTTCATCAGCTTGTCCTCCGAATGTTGCTTTGTGCCGGCACCGCCGCACCGCTCTTGGAAGAGATACGCGGCCCCATTCTCCCTGCCCGAAACCGAACTGGCCCGCCAAGCCTATCCCATAGCGGATGTCCTGTCGCCCCTCGCTCCGTTGGGGGAGAGCCTGTCGCCGTACCGGCACCCACTTGTTGGCGATTGATGATATTCAAGAATGCATATCAGCTTCGCATTCTCCCGCCGTTGGGATCGTAGAGCGGTGTGGTGTGAACGTGGGCAGGGAACATTTCGCCCAGGATTTCGACTTCGAAGCGTTTGTCAGTCACCGCAAATTCTGTCGGTACATAGCCCATCGCCATTGATTGCCCGACATGGTGCGCGTAGCCGCCGGAGCTCACGTAGCCGACCGCGGTTCCGCCTCGCAGGATTGCCTCGTCGTTCGATACGTCGATGGGTTCCCCGTCGATCGAGGGCGCATCGATGACCAGCGGCACCAAGCGCCTGGCTGGCCCTGTGTGCCGCTCGGCCTCCGCCGCCGCCTTGCCGACGAACTCCTTATCCCACTGGATAAAGGCGTCGAGCCCGCTCTCCGCTGCTGTGAAATCCGGTCGGTAGTCGAGTGTCCAGACGCCCCAGGCCTTCTCCAGCCTGAGGGACATCAGCGCCCGTGCTCCGTACCAGCGCAATCCCAGGTCGGCGCCGGCGTCCTCGATCGCCTCGGCCAGCGCGATCTGATACTGCGGCGCGACGAAGATCTCGTAGCCGAGCTCGCCCGAGAAGCTGAGCCGCGAGACGATCGCCGGCACGCCGCCGACGAAGCTCCGGCGAATGTCGCGAAATCGGAATGCCTCCGCCGAGACGTCGTCGCGGGTGATGCGAGCGAGCAGATCGCGCGAGTTCGGACCCGAGAGAGCGATTCCGTGCAGCGCGTCGGAGAGGTTGCGGTAGTCAACGCCGGTACCGAGGCGCTGCACGAACCAGCGCCGGTGCGCCTCCTGCATCACGCCGGAACCGACCACCAGAAAGTCGTCTTCCGCCAGGCATGCGACCGAGAGGTCGCCGTAGAGCTTGCCGTTCTCCGTCAGCATCGGCGTCAGCGCGATGCGGCCCTGCTTCGGCACGCGGCCGGCCAGCACGCGATCCAGGAAGGCGCGGGCCCCGGGGCCTTCGAAGCCGTGCTTGGAATAGTTGGCGATCTCGATGCAGCCCACCGCCTCGCGCACCGCTTTCACTTCGCGCGCGACATACTCGTGGGCGCGGGAGCGGCGGAAGGAGGGGTCCTCGTGGGCATCCTCCGGCCCGTCGGCGAACCAGAGCGCGTGCTCAAGCCCGAAACCCTGGTCCATCACCGCGCCCTTGGCGAGCAACCGGTCGTAGAGCGCGGTGGTCTTTTGGCGCCGCCCCTTGGGCAGGGTCTCGTTGGGGAAGGTCATCACGAACCGGCGCTCGTAGTTCTCCGACGACTTGACCGTGCCCCACTCGGGCGTCGCGAACTCGCCGAAGCGGGCGATGTCCATGGCCCACACGTCGATCGATGGCTCGCCCTCGATCATCCACTCGGCCATGCTGCGGCCGACCCCGCCGCCCTGGCAGAAGCCGGCCATCACGCCCACGGCCACCCAGTAGTTCCGCACCCCCGGCACCGGGCCGATCATGGGGTTGCCGTCGGGGCCGAAAGTGAAGGGGCCGCAGATGATGTCCTTGATCCCCGCCTCGCCGAGGGCCGGGATGCGTTCGAACGACATCTCCAGCCGGTCGGCAATCCGATCGAGATCTGGCGACAAGAGCTCCTGACCGAAGTCGAGAGGTGTGCCGGAGACGTTCCACGGCGTGGACTTGGGCTCATAGGTGCCGAGCAGGACGCCATGCCGCTCCTGACGGAAGTAGATGTTGGCCTCGTAGTCGATGCCTGCTGGCAAATGGCCGGCGCCGCCTTCCGCCATTCTCTCCGCGATCACGGGGATCGTGTCGGTGATGAGGTAGTGGTGCTCCATCGGCTGGACCGGGAGCGCGACACCCGCCAGCTGGCCAACCTCGCGCGCCCAGAGCCCGCCGCAGTTCACGATGTGCTCGGCGTTGACCGTGCCGCGCGGCGTCACCACGTCCCACGAGCCGTCCGGCCGTTGGTTGGTCTCCTCCACCGGAGTCCGGGTGAAGTACTGAGCGCCGTGGACACGCGCGGACTTGGCGAAGGCGTAGGTTGCGCCGGAGGGGTCGACGTCGCCGTCAAGCTCGTCCCAGAGCGCCGCATAGTAGTGTTTCGGGTCGATCAGGGGATGGCGCTCCGCAACCTCCTTCGGCGAGATGAATTCCTGGTCGAGCCCCATGTAGCGCGCCTTGGAGCGCTCGCGCTTCAGGTAGTCGTACCAGTCTCTGGTGGAGGCGAGGTAGAAGCCACCGGTGTTGTGCATGCCGACGGACTGGCCCGAGGTCTCCTCGATCTCCTTGTAGAGATTGATCGTGTAGCCCTGCAGGCGTGAGATGTTGGGGTCCGACGAAAGCGTGTGAATCATCCCGGCCGCGTGCCAGGACGATCCGGCGGTGAGTTCCTCCCGCTCCAGCAGGATCACGTCTTTCCAGCCGAACTTGGCTAAGTGGAAAAGAATCGAGCAACCCACCACGCCACCGCCGATGACGACGACCCTGGCGTGACTTGGGAGCGGCTTGCTGACGCTCGCGCCGTCTTCGTCCGTCATGATTTCGGGCATGGCGGAACTCTCCCGGTTTCGAGAGAGACGGCGCGCATTCCTGACGGCCGCCCAACCTCCCGCCCCCCTTCATATCATCTGGGGGCTCGCAAATATCGGCCTTGATGCGACGTGGACGCTTCGGAATCCGACAGGTTCAGTCGCGCGATCCGCCAGCGGCGGCACGCCAATAAGGCTCGGTGGCAACGAACGCGTGCCAATCCTCGGTGATCTGGCTTCGGGTCACCTCGCGGGCGCGACTGTGCCAACCGATCACCTGCCCGGCACCCACCCCGAGCGCGGCGAGATGATTGCTTTCCCGCTGGGTGTCGAGGAGATCCTTTAAGCAGCGCTCTGCAACAGCGGCGTCGTTGAGCTGGCCCAGGTCGTCCTGCAACCGACGCAATGCCCTGATGTAGAGACGCGGCTTCCCGTCCGGGAACTGGGCCGCGAAGAACTCGCCCGCGTAGCGCAGCTTCTTGAGCGAGATTCTGAGCCGGTGCAGCTCGGTGTCCGACAGTCGTTCGAAGTCGTGTCCGCGCTTCAGAACGCGCTTGTGGCGCCTGTCGAGCAGGCGCTCCCCTAGTTGTGAGAGCGGCTGATCGAGCGCGGCACGGTTCGCGTCCTCACGCCAGCCTGCCGTCTCTATCCACCGGCCGAAGCGAAGCAGGAATTCCGTGTACTCGGGCGCGCGCAGCGCCTCTGCCTGCTCGTAGGCGCGGGCGCGCTCGGCCTCGGCCGCTTCGGCAAGATGCTCTAGCGCGCGGTCGTTCGGCCGGGCAGCGCGAACTGTCGCGAGCGTCTCGGTGATGAACACGTCCCAATCGCGTGCCGGGCCGAGCACGTCGATGAGACGGCTCGCTTCCCGCTCCAACCAGGCAGTGTGCTCGCGCGGGAGAACCGTCTTGAAGACCACGAGAGCCGAGCGCATCCGGCGCAGCGCGACGCGAAACTGGTGCACGCCTTCCGGATCGCTGCGGTCCAGAACCGCATCGTGATTCGCGGCGCACTGATTGGCACACGCGCGGAAGATCTTGCCGAGGGTCTCGTTAACGGAAATGCCTTGCGCAAATTCCAGAGCCGGCGCCTTGTAGCCGGCGTAGCCCTCTCCGCCCGCAAGAACATAGCCGCGCTTGGCCTTGCTCGCCGTCTGTATGCAAAGCGGTGCCGAGGCTTGAAGCGCCATGGCAAGCTCGTAGAGCGCGCTCGCCGGTCCCTCGATCAATTCAAGCTCCAGCTCGGAAACGCTGTCGCACTTGTTGCACGCCTTGATCTCTCCGCTGTCCAAGGCGAGTTCGATCAGGGCCGTGCCGTTGTCGGGCGCTGCGATCTCGACCTTGGCGGAGCGCCGCATGACATCGGTTGAGAATGCCGGAGTGAGCTCCGCAGACCTGACTGGCCCCAACGCATTACGGACGGCCGGATCGCTCGAGACGGGGAGGCTCGGTACCGGCTTCTTGACCGTGCAGGTCCACTCGTTTCGCTTGAGCACGGCGGCGGCCGAAGACGGCCCGTCCGACTTCAGGGTCTGGACCAGCCGCTTCCCCTCCTCGCGGATACGAAGGGTGAAGCCGCGCCGGCGCAGGCGGAAGTCCCCGGTGTCGAAATAGGTGCTTCGCAGTCGCTGGGCGGTTACGCTTCCATCCGCAGGAACCGCCGCGCGCCAGCCGCGATCGAGGGCGGCAGGATCGCCGCCGAGAGTCAATTCGACTTCGAGTGCAGGGCTACCCTCGTCGGCGACCGCGCCCGCGTCGCCGTCTCCCTTGCCCATCGGTACCCGTTCCCGTTGCTTGTTGCTGCCACCGCGTTCTCTTGCGCAGTTGCAGCAGATATTCGCGACAGTTTTGAAAGCACGTCAAGGCAATCTGACCGTCCAATAATTTGAGGTGCCACCAATCATGCGGTTCTCGCCGTTTTGAGTTGATGGGCGGGCGTGCATCCCCTATTGAGGGCGCAAGGAACGGGGACTGGGTTAGCAAGACTGAACACGGCTCACGAGGAGGATTCAATCGATGGCCGCCCATGGAACGACTTGGTCAAGAACGCCGCTCTCCCGGCGGTCGTTTCTAAAAGGTACGGCGGCAGGCGCTGCCGCACTGACCGCCGCAGGCTCGGGCGCGTTTGCATCGCGCGCGCAGGCGTCGGACTGGTCCGGCGAGACGCTGCGCTTCATGATCATCAACCCGCATGCAGGCTCCATCAAGCCGCTCTCGGAGGGCTTCACCGAGCTGACCGGCGCCAATGTCGAGGCGGTGAAGGTGCCCTACGATCAGATCACGGCACAGTCGACGCTTGACGTGATGTCCGGCACCAACGAGATCGATGTCTTCCAGTACTGGTACGTCGACAAGGAGGCGTTGGTTCGGGACGGCGTGCTGGCCGACATTACGGACCGAATTTCGGCGGAGGAGGCCGAAATTGACCCGGCCGATTTCCTCGGCTCCCTCTACGATGCCTATACCGAGGTGGACGGACTCCGCTACGGCCTGCCCTACGACGGCGACACCCACGTTCTCTTCTACAACAAAGAGATTCTGGACCGGAACGGGTTGACGCCACCGGCGACGTGGGACGAATACAACGCGGTGGCCAAGGCGGTGACTGAGGCTGAGTCGGCCAACGGCGTCTATGGCGCACTGCTGATGTGCAAGCAGTTCCCGATCATCCTCTGCTCGACCTATGCGAACCGGCTGGGTGGCTACGGCGGCGACTTCCTCGATGCCAGCGGTGCGCCGGCGTTGACCAGCGATGCCGCGATCGGTGCCGCACGGACGATGCTGGAGGCGGGCCCCTCCGCAGTGCCGACGCCGCTGGAGACCGAGTTCGGCAACTCGATCCCGGTGTTCCTCAGCGGTGGTGCCGCCATGATCGAGTTCTGGACCGATCTCGGCACTTGGGCGCAGGACGCCAACCAGAGCCAGATCGTCGACAAGTGGGGCGTATCGCCCATGCCTGTGGCCGGCGGCAACACGGTCAACCGTCCGGCGATGAACGCGGGCTGGGCCTTCGGTGTCTCGTCCGGGTCGCACAACCCCGAGATGGCTTGGGAGTTCGTGCGCATGTCGTCGAGCAAGGATTTCCATGTGCGCGTGCTCACCGACAACACGACCGGTGTCGACCCGACCCGTCGCTCGGCGATGCCTGCCTATCGCGAATTCGCGCCGCTACAGGCGGACGCCGTAGAGCAAGCCATCGACGACGCCTTCCCATGGCCGATGAAGCCGGAATCGCCCAAGCTCATGCAATCGCTCACGGATGAGCTTGGCCTGATGATGGCGGGCGACAAGACCGTCGAGCAGGCCATGGGCGACGCCCAGGCCTCTTGGGAGGACATCCTCGGCTAACATGGACCGGGCGGCCGCACGCGCAGGAACTACCCTGGCTGCGGCCGCCCCGTCTTCCAGATATGGCTGAGCTGGACACCACGCCGCAGCGCTCGCGCGTGGCGCCCCAAGCAGGCGGGCGCTGGTCCGGTTCGTTGACCCTCGACCGGCGCAAGCTGATTGGCTGGGCGGTGGTCATGCCGCTCATCGGCGGCCTGATCGTCTTCGCCATATATCCCCTCACCTACCTGATCTTTCTCTCCTTCTCCGATTCCAATCTCGGCACGCTGTTCCGGGGTTGGGTCGGCGTGGAGAACTACACGGACGCCATCGGCCAAACGAAGTTCACCACCTCCCTGCTCCGTTCCGCCATCTTCGCGGTGATGACGACGCTCGCGTCGTTCGTCCTCGGTGTTTGCGTGGCCCTCCTCCTCGACCGCGCGGTGAAGGGCCGGCAAATCTTGCGCACGCTCATCCTCCTGCCGCTGATGACCCCGCCGATCACGGTCGCTGTCATGTGGCAGTTGCTGCTAATGCCGAAGGGCGGCTGGCTCAACAGCTTCCTCATGGACATGGCGCTCTTCAGTCAGCCGGTGAGTTTCCTGGGCTCGCCCACCATGGCATTCCCGTTTGTGTGCCTCGCGGACGTCTGGCAGTGGACGCCGTTCATCGCGCTGATGACCTACGCCGCACTGCAGACATTGCCGGAGGACATCTACGAAGCGGCGAAGCTCGACGGGGCGTCGGGGCCTGCGATGTTCTGGTCCATCACGCTACCGATGCTGGCACCAGCGCTGCTCGCCATCGCGGTGCTCAAGCTTGTCATCGCCTTCAAGGTCTTCGACC
>JAPPKP010000115.1:0-372 GCA_028819955.1 Rhodospirillaceae bacterium
GAGCGGACAATCAATGTGCTACCAAAAACGGACAACTACACTTGCTAGCGACAGACACCGCCGCCCTACTCGGCGAATGAGGGCGCTCCGGATGACGCCCGCGGCCGAGTTCCCTATCATGCCCGCACGAGACCGGGGGAGGGAGCGATGGCACGGTTCGGCGTCGGCCAATCGGCACCGCGTAAGGAAGACGACGTTCTGCTCAGGGGCCTCGGGCGGTTCCAGGACGACGTTTCGCTCGACGGCGAGGTGCATGCCTGTTTCGTGCGCTCGCCTCTCGCCCATGCCGATATCACGACAATCGACACGGCTGCGGCTGCGGCAGCCGACGGCGTGCTCGCCGTCTATACCGGCGCGGACGTGGCGGCGGCG
>JAPPKP010000115.1:382-10332 GCA_028819955.1 Rhodospirillaceae bacterium
CCCGGGGTTGGCGGGGGGTTTTTGGGCGCCCCCCCCCCCCCCCCACCCCCCCCCCCCCACAACCCCCCGGGGGGGGGGGGCGCCCCCCCACGGCGTGCTCGCCGTCTATACCGGCGCGGACGTGGCGGCGGCGGGGCTCGGCACGCTGCCCTGCATCGCCGATGCCTTCGTCCCGCTGACGCTGCCGGACGGCAGCCCCGCCTGCTATCCGCCCAACCCGATGCTGCCGAAGGACCGCGTGCGTCACGTCGGTGAGGCGGTGGTCATGGTCGTGGCCGAGACCCTGGCCGCCGCGCAGGATGCAGCAGAGCTCGTGAGCGTGGACTATGAACCGCTGCCGGCGGTGGTCGACGCCGCGAAGGCGCGCGAGGCGGATGCACCGCAGATCTGGCCCGAGGCGCCGGGCAACCTCTCCTGCGTCTGGGCGCAGGGCGATGCCGCCGCCACCGAGGCCGCGTTCGAGACTGCAACCCACGTGGTGGAGGTCGAGCTGGTCAACAACCGCGTGGTGGTGAGCACCATCGAGCCGCGCGGCGCGCTCGGCCTCTACGACCCGGCGAGCGAGCGCTACACCCTCCACATCAACAGCCAGCACGTCCACGGCGCGCGCGCCGTCATCGCCGGCATCCTGGGCATCGAGGAAGACCGCCTGCGCATCCTCTCCCACGACCTCGGCGGCGGCTTCGGCATGAAGTATTTCTCCTACCCCGAGCAGGTCCTGGTGGCCTGGGCCGCGCGCAAGCTCGGGCGGCCGGTGCGCTGGCTGTGCGGGCGCACCGAGGGGTTCCTGAGCGACACGCAGGCGCGCGACCACATCACGCGGGCGGCCCTGGCGCTCAATGCGGACGGGCAGTTCCTGGGCCTGCGTGTGCGCACGCTGGCCAATCTCGGCGCTTATGTCTCCAACCTCGGGCCGATCTCGCCGACCCTGCTCTACACGCGCATGCTCGCGAACGCCTACCGCACGCCCGCGATTCATGCCGAGGTCGAAGGCGTGCTCACCAACACAGTCTTCACCGATGCCTACCGCGGCGCCGGCATTCCGGAATCGAACTACGTCGTCGAGCGCCTGGTGGACAAGGCCGCGGCCAAGCTCGGCCTCGCGCCCGACGAGATTCGCCGGCGTAACCTGATTCCCGCGGCGGCGATGCCCTATCAGGTGCCGCTCGACCTCACCTACGATTCGGGCGACTACGCCCGCATCCTCGACGAGAGCCTGGCGCTCGCCGGCTGGTCGGGCTTCGCCGATCGGCGTGAGGAGGCCGCAGCGCGGGGCAGGCTGCGCGGCATCGGCATCGCGGTCTACGTGGAATCGACCGTGGGCGATCCCGCCGAGCACATCGCCATCCGCTTCCGCGACGACGGCGGGGTCAGCCTGAGCGCCGGCACCCGCGCGTCGGGCCAGGGCCACGTCACCACCTATGCCCAGCTGCTCGGCGAGAGCCTGGGCATCCCCTTCGAGGCCATCGATCTCATCGAGGGGGACAGCGACGACCTGCCCGGCGGCGGCGGCAGCGGCGGCTCGCGCTCCACCTACATGGTGGCGCTCGCGATCGAGGACGGCGCCGCCAAGGTGATCGACAAGGGCACCCAGATCGCCGCCAACATTCTGGAGGTGGCACCCGCGGACATCCGTTTCGCCGACGGCGACTTCTCCATCGCCGGCACCGACCGCGCCATCGACATCATGACGCTGGCGGCGCAGGCGAAGGACCCCGCCAATCTGCCGGAGAACATGGAGCCGGGGCTGGATGCGAACGGCAAGACGGAGACGCTGGAGGGCACCTTCCCCAACGGCTGCCACATCTGCGAGGTCGAGATCGACCCAGAGACCGGCGCGCTGGAGCTCGTCAACTATGCAGCGGTCAACGACTTTGGGCGCATCGTCAATCCTGTTCTGGTCGACGGCCAGGTGCACGGCGGGGTGGCGCAGGGGCTGGGCCAGGCGGTGTTCGAGAACTGCGTCTACGACGAGGCATCCGGCCAGCTGCTCTCCGGCTCGTTCATGGATTACTGCCTGCCGCGCGCCGACGACATGCCTCCCTTCGCGCTGGCTTCCAACGGCGTGCCGACCAGCCAGAACCCGCTCGGCATCAAGGGCTGCGGCGAGGCCGGGGCGATCCCCGCACCCGCCGCCGTGGTGAACGCCGTGCTCGATGCGCTCAAGGAGCGCGGTGTCACCGACATCGACATGCCGCTCACCCCGGAGCGCGTCTGGCGCGCGCTCGAAAGAGCTTGATTGTGATCCCTCAGGCGCCGGGCGCTCGCTCCGCTCGCTTGGCTACGCGCCTTCGGCGCGGCGCGCGGTCGCGCGCTCCGGGCGGCCGGTAGCCGCCCGGTACCTTCACCCAACCGCGATACGAGGAATTTCTATGGCCGTCTCGCCCGACCACGTCTTCACCGACCTGCCCAACAGCCTCATCGGCCAGACCCGGCAGATCTGCATCGTCACCCGCGACCTCGACGCCTGCATCCGCAACTATGCCGACCGCATGGGGATCGGCCCCTGGTGGGTGCAGGAATACGGGCCGCCCGACCTGACCGACAGGTACTTCCGCGGCGGCCCCGGCCAGTTCTCCATGCGCCTCGCGCTGGCTTGGACCGGCGATCTCAACTGGGAGGTGATCGAGCCGCTGGAGGGGCCTAGCATCTACCACGAGTTCCTCGACGAGCACGGCGAGGGGCTGCAGCACGTGGGCTTCCTGCTGCAGGACACAGGCCTGGATATGGAGGGCTGCATCGCCGACATGGAAGCGCGCGGCTTCGCGCGGGTCATGAGCGGCGGCTGGCGCGGCGTGCGCTTCTGCTACTTCCAGACCGAAGACGCGCTCAAGACCACGCTTGAGCTGATCTACCGCCCGGAGGGCTACCAGCGCCCGGACCCGCTCTACTGGTACCCGGCGCGGGATTAGCGTAACGTTCCGGCAATTCACGCGGTGCGGGTCTGGCGCGACGCGGCATGGGCGCCTTGGAACGGGATGCGATGGCCAACTCATACAGCGTCGATGTCTTCCGCTGCGGAGAAGCCGATGTATTCGTCGCGACGAGCGAGGACATACCGGGCCTGATGCTCGAGGCAGACACGCTGGGCGGCATGCTCGAGGCCGTCATGGAGATGGTGCCGCAACTGCTCGAGCGCAATTTGGATGTGCCGCGCGATGCTGACGTGCAGGTAGCAATGCGGCTTCAGCAGGTAGTCGCGTAGGACGCTGGGGGAACGCGCGGTTGGCCGGAACGGGTCCGGCCATGACGCAGCGGAGAGTGTTGAAGGTTTGCGGGCTCAGGAATCCTGCCAGACCGGATCCCGCTTCTCCAGGAAGGCCGTGATGCCCTCGCGCGCGTCGTCGGCCTGGATGGTGCGGTAGATCACCTCGCCGGCATAGTCGTAGGCGTCACCCCGGTCCATCTCCAGCTGGCGATAGAAAGACCGCTTGCCCTGGGCGATGGCGTAGGCTGACTTCGACGCGATATGCCGCGCCACTTCGTCCACCCGCTCGTTCAGCTTGTCGGGCTCCACGACCTCGCTGACCAGCCCCATGCGGAACGCGGTCTCGGCGTCCACCATCTTGCCGGTGAGCAGCATCTGCATCGCGTGCTTGGGCGCGATGGCGCGGCTCACCGCCACCTGCGGCGAGTGACACCAGAAGCCGATGTTCACGCCGGGGGTGGCAAACTTGGCCTCCGACGAGGCGTAGACCAGATCGCAGCTCGCGACCAGCTCGCAGCCGGCGGCGGTGGCAATGCTGTGGACCTTGGCGATCACCGGCTGGGGCAGGCCGATCAGGCTCTGCATCATGCGCGAGCAGGTTGCGGTGGCTTCGCGCTTGGTCTCGGGCGCCTTCATGGCCTCGACCGATTCGTTGAGGTCGTGGCCTGTGCAGAAGAGCCGCCCCGCCGCCGCCAGGATCACCACCCGCACGGAGCGATCGTCCCTGATTTCGTCCAGGGTGTCCTGCAGCTCGTGCACCAGCCGGTGGGAGAGGCTGTTGCCCGACTTGGGCCGGTTGAGCGTGAGGGTCGTCACGCCGTCGTCGTCCTTGCGGCGCAGCGTGTGCGCGATCCCCTCGGGCAGCTCCACGATCTCGGTCGCCATCGGTCCCTCCAGCTCTCGGGCTTGCGGGCGGCATAGTAGCACCACGTGCAAGGAAAGGCGCCGCCACGTTCCCCCTCCGCTCTCCCGAGCCGTAGGCCCGGACGGCGCGACCGCGCCGCGCGCGGCAGCGAACGAGGCGCTTGCCAAGAAGAAGGTCGGACCGCAGGTCCGGAGCGCGCGACCGCGCGCCGCGCCGAATGGCGCGTAGGCAAGCGAACGGAGTGAGCGCCCGCCGTTGAGGGAAATGAAAATGCGACCGCCCGGCGCTTGAGGGAAATGAACAAGGCTCATCGGCTTGCGGCGGCGCGCGTTGTGGCCTATGTCGTGGCCCGCCGATGCCGTCGCGGCCGGGCTGGTGCGCGTGCATCCGAGAAGAGCGGGAGACCAATGTCACAGCTTGAAGGGAAGGTCGCCGTCGTCACCGGCGGCGGGCGGGGCTTGGGCCGCGCCTATTGCGAGGCGCTGGCGCGCGAGGGCGCAGCCGTGGTGGCCGCCGACATCCGCGATACGGCCGAGACGGTGGAGGCCATCGGCCAGACCAACGGGCGCGTGACCGGTATCGCGCTGGACGCCGCCGACATGTCGAGCTGCGAGACTATGGCCAAGCACGCGGTCGCCGAGTTCGGGCGCATCGACGTGCTCATCAACAACGCAGCGCTCTACGGCGACATCCAGGGCGGGCGCTTCGACAAGATCGCGCAGGACGAGTGGGACAAGACTATGGCCGTCAACGTGCGCGGCGTTTGGCAATGCACCAAGGCGTGCGTGCCGGCCATGCGCGAGGCGGGCAGCGGCTCCATCGTCAACATCGCCTCGCTTGCGGCGGTCTACGGCATGCCCTTCGGGCTGCATTACGCGACATCGAAGGCGGCGGTCATCGGCATGACCCGCGCGCTCGCCCGCGAGCTCGGGCGCGACTGGATCAGGGTCAACGCCATCGCGCCGAGCGCTGTGCTGACCGAGGGGACCGACGAGTTCTTCGGCGAGAAGAAGGACAAGCTGCTTCACGCCGTCGCCACCGGCCAGAGCCTGCAGAAGAACCTCGAGACCGACGATCTGGTCGGCACCGTGCTCTACCTCGCGTCCGACGCGAGCAAGCTGGTCACGGGCCAGACCCTGATGGTGGACGGCGGCACGGTCTTTCTCTAGAGCCGAACCTCTTGATTCGGTTTCAAGGAGAGTACGAAGCGAGGCTGACTCGGGCTTCGCCGGAGAGGCGGCGATGGCAGTTACCTGCCTGCGCTTCTGGGACCGCCTAATTCGGCCGATCCATCGAGCCGCTGCGGGGAGAAAGTCATTTGTCGCAGGCGAAGCGTCCCTGTACGCTCTCGCGGCCGTTCCGCGCCATCGCGACGCAGTCGGTCAAGACCAGCAAAATGGGAGGGAGATGAACATGAAGTTTTCGCACATTGCGGCCGCACTGGGTGTTGCGGCACTGATTGTCGGTGCCGCGGCTGCGCCGGACGACGCGCGGAGCGAGGATCAGTTCACCATCGGTGTGACCGTTTGGGACGTCTCGACCACGCCGTTCGCCGTGCCGCTGGTCAAGGGCATGCGCGATGCCGCCGAGAAGGCCAACGTCAATCTGATCGTTAGCGATCCCAAGTGGGACGCGTCGGTTCAGGTCGAGAACGTGCGCGAGTTCATCGTGCAGGGCGTCGATGCCATCGCCATCGCACCGATCGATATCGCAGGCGTCCTCCCCGCCGTGCAGGAAGCGCTCGATGCCGGCATCCCGGTGGTGGGCGCGCTGGGCGAGATCGAGGGCGTTCCCTACGTCGGCGTGGACGATATCGAGTACGGGCGCCTGTCCGCCCGCCTCATGCTGGAAGCGCTCGCGACCGTCGAGGGCGAGAAGCGCATCGTCATGTTCCGCGGCACAGCCGGCGGCAGCCCCGACCGGCGCCGCATGCAGGGCATGGGCGAAGTGCTTGAGGCCTCCGGCGTCGAGCACGACTGGGTCGACGTCACCGCCGACTGGCTGCCCGACAAGGCGCTGACTGGCTTCCAGGATGTGCTCCAGCGCTTCCCGATCCCCGGCAGCGTCACCCTGGTCAACAGCATGGGGAACTGCATGGTTCCGCCGTCGCTGGATTGGGCCCAGAGGCTGGAGCGCACGGAGATCATGTTCGTCGCCATCGACCTCTGTTCGGCCGAGGAGCAGGCCATCGGAGCCGGCAAGATGTACGGCGCCGTCTACCAGGATCCGCTGATCATGGGCGCGCTCGTGGTCGATAGCCTGGTCGCCATGAATGCCGCCGGCGATTTCATGACACTGCCGGACTTCGCCCAGGTCCCGCCGATCTTCAACTGCACGCAGGCCAACTACGCTGAGTGCGAGGGGCGCGGCTTCTAGCGTCTCGTCCCGGACATCGAGTGGCAGAATTGTGGGCAGTCGTCGGCCAGGCGGCTGCCCACATGCTTTCGCTGCCCCACCGAACGCATCGTTCTCACGGCCGGTGCGCTAGCAGCGGACTTCACACGAGGTCTTGGAGTCGGCGGTGAGCAGCCCGCAGGACAGTCATCCAGCGGAGTCCGGCGCGCGGGGGCCCGTGAGCTGGAAGCCCGTAGTAGCGTTCCTCGGGCGCTACGGTTTTATGATCGCCCTGCTTCTGCCGGCGATCATTTTGCTTGCCACCAACGAGACCTTCCGCAATCCGCTGAACCTCTCGAACATCTTGGCCCAGTCGTCGATGGTGGGTGTGGCGGCCGTCGGCATGACGGTGGTCATGATCTTGGGCGGGTTCGACCTCTCCATTGGCGCCATCGCCGCTATAACCGGTCTCGTCGCCGTGCTCGTGTTCGGCACCGGCGATCCCGTGTTCCTGGCGCTCGGCTGCCTCGCCTGTATTGGGACCGGCGTTCTCCTCGGCGCCTTCAACGGCACCCTGATCAGCCGCATCGGCATCAACCCGCTGATCGCGACGCTCGCCATGGCGAGCTTGGTGCGAGGCCTCGTGCTGATCACGAGCGAAGGCACCATCCATCGCGCCGAAGGCGATGCGATGTGGATCACCACGCTCGCGCTCGGGCGTATCGAGGGCTTCCCCATCGCGGGGTTCTTCTTTATCGGCGCCGTCGTGATGGGCTCGATCATCCTGCGCTACGCGAAGTTCGGGCGATGGGTCTACGCCATCGGCGGCAATGAGGAGGCCGCGCGGCTCTCCGGCGTGCCGGTCAGCCGTGTCGTGATCGCCTGCTACGCCCTGATGGGCGGCCTCGCCGGCCTCTCGGGCCTCCTGTTCACCTCGCGCACCGGCACCGCACTCACCACCACCGGGATCGGGCTGGAGATCGACGCCATCACGGCGACCGTCATCGGCGGCACGCGGCTCGGCGGCGGTCACGGCGCCATCCTGGGCACGGTGGTCGGCGTCATCCTGCTCGGCGTCATCCGCAACGGCCTCAACCTGAACGGGGTATCGCCCTTCTGGCAGCCCTTCATCATCGGCTGCATCCTGCTGATCACGGTATCGATCAGCGTGTGGATGAATCGCACCGAAAATCGCTCCCGCGCAGGCGGATTCTAGGAGACCGACACGATGCTTTCTTCCCGGGACGAGACATGACCTACAGGGTCGGCATCGACATCGGCGGCACGTTCACCGACATCACGGTCGCCGACGAAGAAGACGGCGCGATCGAGGTCTTCAAGGCGCTGAGCGATCGGGAGGACCCGCTCCAGGGTATACTCAGCGGGATCGCATTGGCGTGCCAGGAGCTGGGCTGTTCCGAGGCGGCCTTCATCTCCCAATGCAGCCGCATCGTTCACGGCACCACCATCGGCACCAACGCCATCATCCAGCGTAACGGCCCCGTCGCGGGTCTGCTCGCGACCCGAGGATTTCGCGACGTGCTCGAGTTCATGGACGGCACCAAGCCGGAGCCCTTCAACATCCGCATGGCGCGGCCCAAACCGTTGATCCCCCGGCATCGCCGTCTCGGCATCGGCGGCCGCATCGACTTTCGTGGCGAGGAGGTCGCGCCGCTCGACGAAGGAGACGTGCGTGACACGGCAGCCAGCTTCCGCGAGCTCGGGGTGAACGCCGTGGCGGTCGCCTTCCTCTGGTCGCAGGTCAATCCCGCGCACGAGCAGCGCACGCGCGCCATCCTGGCCGAGGAGATGCCGGGCGTGCCGGTGGTGATCAGCTCCGACATCCTGCCCCAGCTGCGCGAATGGGACCGCACGTCGGCGACGGTGCTGAGCGCCTACACGCTGCCGCCGATTGCGGGGTATCTCGAACGCCTGCGCACCTGGCTCGCCGACCACGGCTTCACGGCCGAGCCCCTGATCATCCAGTGCAACGGGGGCTGCGCGCCGATCGCCAGGATTTTGCATTACCCGGCGCGGAGCATCGGCTCGGGCCCCGCTGCAGCCCCGGCGGCGGCGGTGCAGGTGGCGAGCGAGTTCTTCCCCCGCAGCGAGATCAACGTCATCAGCGCCGACATGGGGGGCACGAGCTTTGACGTGGGGCTCATCCGGGGCGGGCTGCCGACGCTGACGCGCAATCTCAGGATCGGCGGGATGCCGCTTGGCTCGCTGGCCACGGACATCATCTCGATCGGCGCGGGCGGCGGCAGCATCGCCTCCATCGATGCCGGCGGCGCGCTCGCCGTGGGGCCGCACAGCGCCGGTGCCGACCCGGGGCCGGCGTGCTACGGCCTGGGCGGGACCAGGCCGACAGTGACCGACGCCTTCGTGGCACTCGGGTATGTCAATCCCGACGCCTTCCTCGGCGGCCGCCTGAAGCTCGACCGGAGCAAGGCGCTTGAAGCCATCGATTCGGATGTGGCCCAGCCGCTGGGACTCGGGATCGTCGATGCCGCGGCCGGCATCTACCGCCTCGCCAACTTCAAGATGGTCAAGGCCATGGCGGCGGTCTCGATCGAGCGGGGCGTCGACCCGCGCAGCACCATCCTCATCGCGGGTGGAGGCGCCGGCGGCGTGGTGGTGGGGAGTCTCGCGGACGAATTCGGGATCGACCGCGCCTTCGTTCCCCGTGTCGCGGGCGGCTACAGCGCCTTCGGCATGACCGTCGTCGACGTGAACTTCGACTACACCAGGACGTTCACGACCGATACCGACACGGTGGACGTCGATGCCATCAACCGGCTCTTCGCCGAGATGGAGGAGGACGCGCTGCGCGATCTCGCAGCGAGCGCGATCCCCACGGAGGAGGTCCGGTTCCAGTGGTTCTACGATGCCGCCTACTGGGGGCAGGCACACGAGCTGATCGTCCCGCTCACGAAGGGACGCTTCGAGGACGTGGCCGACCTGCGCCGCGCCTTCGATGACGAGCACGAGCGGATTTACACCTTCAAGATGGAAGGTGATCGGGTCAATTTCCTGCACTGGCGCGTGAACGCCGTGGTGGGCAGCAGCATGCCGACTCCGCGCCGCAGCGTCAGCGAGTCGGCGGACCCTGCCGCCGCGCTCAGCGGCCGGCGCACCGCCTATTTCGGCGGCGAGGCCGGGGCGACGGAGATACCGGTCTACGACGGCATGCAGCTTGAGCCGGGTCACGTCGTGCGCGGCGCGGCCGTGATCGAGGAGCCGACGACGAGCGTGACCGTGTTTCCGGGCCACGCCGTGCGAGTCAGTCTTTCAGGCTACGACTACCGGGTGAACGGCGATGCCCTATGACGAGCTGACGGAAGGCGAGGCGGTGCAGGCGCCGCACGAGGAGCGCCCGCGTCGTCGAACGGATGGCCTCTCCGAAGGCATCGACCCGACCATGTTCTCCGTTCTGCTGCACGCCATCGGGCAGGCTTCCGACGAGATGACCCGGGTCCTGCAGCGCGGCGCGCGCAGCACCATTATCTCCATCGCGCGCGACCACTCGGCCTCGATCTACAC
>JAPPKP010000030.1 GCA_028819955.1 Rhodospirillaceae bacterium
GTCTTGGGGATGACGATATCGTCCTCTCCCGGGCCCAGCTCGTCGATGACCTCCGCTTCCCACGAACCCTTGGCGGCGAAGATCCCGGAGATCTTGTAGTCCAGGCCGCGGTCGCGCCCGTCCTTCGTGAGGCACTCGATCACCGTGTAGACGACCTCAATGCCGGCGGCGCGACACGCGGCGATCAAGCGCTGCCCGTTCGGGATGACCACGTCGCGGATACGATCGTAGAGGTACCGGTGTTCCGGCTCCCGCACGCGTAACTCATCGTTGTAGTAGCCCTTCTGAAGGTCGACGACGAGCAGCGCTGCGCGCTCGGGCTCGACCGCCCGCTGCCTGAACGACACATCGCCTTCCAGCGGAATGGCATCGATCTCGCTGCGTTGCATGGCTCTCGTCTCCCCAATCGTGGCCGGGTCAATAGACCTGCATGTATCGTTCGCACATGTGTTGGGGCCTCGATTCCCCATAGAGTCGAACCTCGTGCCGCTTGAGGGCGGTGTAGGCCTCCACCATGGTGGGCGTGAACCAGCCCTTCACGGTCTCGTCTTCACCGAACGTGTCGAGAGCCTGCTCCAGCGAGGTGGGGAGCCTGTTTATGCCGAGCTTCTCCCTCTCGTCTTCGCTCAAGTCGTCCGGCTCCCCATCCACCAGCCTCGGGCGCGGCAACTCGTCGCGGATGCCCTGGAGGCCCGCGCGCACGATCACGCCGATGGCCAGGTACGGGCTCGCCGTGGCATCGGTGAAGCGGAACTCGATGTTGAAGGCCTCGCCACGAGCGGCCGGCTCGGCGGCGGGCGACGGGCAGATGCGGATCGCGGCCTCGCGGTTCTGGACGCCGACGATGTCATAGCCGCAGCTCCAGTGATGGGGGCCGAGGCGCAGGTAGGAAATAGGGCTCGGCGCCGTCATGGCGCAAAGGGCGCCGAGGTGCCGCTGCACGCCCGCGCAGAAGCTGGCAGCGACCGTGCTGAGCTCGCCGGGCGCATCGGCGTCGTAGGCGGCGGCGTTGCCGTCGGCATCCCAAAAACTCAGGTGAAGATGGCAGCCGTTGCCGACCGCATCGGGCGCCGGCTTGGGGGCGAAGGTTGCGCGCAGCCCGCATTGGCGCGCGGCTTCGCGGACGACTTCGCGGGTGAGCACCACGCGGTCCGCACCGGCGAGGCCCGGGGCCGGGCCGTTGGTCACCTCGAATTGCCCCACGCCATACTCGGGCTCGAAGGTTTCAAGCCCCAGTTCAGCGTCGATCAGGGCCGCCACGCAAAGGTCGGCGAACGGCGCGATCCGGCGCACGGCGTCCAGCGAGAACGGAGCCGCCCAACCCAGCCCCTCGCCGAACAGAGCGAATTCGTTCTCGTAGGCAATATGCAGGTCGAGGCCTGTCTCCGCCTTCAGATCGGCGAGCGCCGCCGCCAGAAAGCTCCGCGTGCAGCACTCCCACGGGCTGCCGTCGGGGTTGAGACTGTCGCAGAGGACCAGTTGAAGGGGCGGGTGTTCGGGGCGTAGCACGATCCGTTGTCGCGTCGCGTCATCGGGTATCTGCCGCACCTCGCCCATCGGCCCCCACGGGTTCTCGGCAATGTCCTCGAACGGGGTCATCGCCTGCCCCGCCAGCGCCCAGCCGAGTCCGTGGTCCTTGCGGCGATCGTACTCCCCGACCGGCACACCGCGCGTGCGCGAAACCCCGACAAGGTCGTTCCAAACCAGAAAAATCAGCTCGCCGGTGGTCACGTTTCTCTCTCCTCGGGGCCTTGCGGAAACTCCTGGTCGTCCCAGGTATATCCGTTGCGCAGGTGCTCGAGCGTCGAGATCCGCCGGCGGGTGCCGTCGCCGAGCCGGCCCACGATCCCAGCGACCAGCGCCTCGACCAGCGCAATACAGGGCACCAGGGTGTCGTAGGGCGAAGCGGCGAAGCGATGCACGGGGCCACGTCGCGCTCGAGCACCCGTTGGAAGTCGGCATAGCCGGTGATGCCGACCTTGCTCGCGAAGCGCAAGACCGTGGGACCACTCACGCCCGAGCGCGCGGCGAGCCCCGCCACGGTGTCGAATCCCGCCATCGGGCCAGCATGTCAGAGCGGCGGCGGTCCTGCTACCGGTGAACCGCGCAAATGCGGGCCTCGTCGTCACTGTCCGGGCTCCGGCAGGCCGGCGAGCGCCAGCACCAGCTGCACCAGCTCGAGCTGGCGGGAGATCTCGTGCTTGTTGAAGATGTTCTTCATATGCCAGCGGATCGTGTTTTCCGTCCGGCCCAGGGCCCGCGCGATGTCGCGGACGGTCTTGCCCTCGGCCAGCCACACCGCGACGCGGCTCTCCGTCGGCGTAAGCTCGAGGGTCGCCGCCACCAGCTCCGGATCGATCCGCATCCGGCCCCCCGGGTCGACGATCAGCGCGAGCGCGGCGACGCGGCGCGCGCGGATGTCGGTTTCCCCGTCGGCCACGGGGCTCACGTGCAGCACAAGCGGTGGCAGATCGAACGGGCGTCTCACCATCGTCGAGCCGCCGACGCCCAGGCCGCCGAAGCGCGGCAGCGCGCGCGACAACAGCCGCTGGAGTTCGGCGTTGTCCGCAGGCGCGCGGGCCAGGAGGTACCCGTCCAGGTCGCAGAGCCCGTGCCCGCGCAGCAGCAGACGGCGCGCGCGGTCGTTCGCCGCCACGATGCGGCCGCGCCGGTCCAGCTGGACGACGCCCGTGGTGGAGCTGTCGAGCAGCCCGGTGAGCGAGGCGCCGAGCGCGCCGGCTTCCGCCAGCGTGTGGCGCACCCGCACGTATTGGCGGACGTGGGGCAGCAGGCGCTGGATCAGGTCGACCTGCGCGGGCGACCACCCGCGCCCATCGATGGAATCCGCCAGCACCCAGACGATGCGCGAGCCGTCCGGTCCGTCCATGCGCACGTGCAGGCTGTTCTGGGTGTGAGAGCGGGGCAGCGCCTCGTTGTAGGTGGCCGAGCGCTCCACCTCCTGCTCCGAGTAGAGCGAGCGGACGTGCACCAGCTGGCCGTGCGGCAGCTGCCTGAGGCGCGGCACGCGCTCGTCGCGGGGGTAATAGACGCCGAAGTACTCGCGCTCCAGGTCCTCGTCGCGCTGCCCGCGATAGCAGAACCGCGCCATGAAGATCGCGGCGTCCGCCTGAGACTGCCCGTCGCCGAACACCAGCATGTTGCCCTTGGTCCGGCAGGCCTCGTCGATGAGGGCCGACGCTGCCGCCCACCGTGACTCGTCGAGGGCTGCGTCGTGCAACGATGCGACGATGCGGTCGAACGCGTCTTGCTGGCTCATGGCGGCGCTCTCAGTTCACGATGCTGACCTGTCTCCCCTCCTTCGCATCGTCATCGCCGCGGCGACACCGGCGCGCGCCAGGCAGGATTCCGATGCGTACGGTTCAATGTAGGAAGCCGTTGCCCGCGCCGCCGATGCCGCCACGAACAATCGTTAGGCCGCGCGCGCATCCCACCCGGCTCGGGGGCTTCGCCCGGCCCGCGCCTGCCTAGACTTGGCTCAGCACGCGAGACAGAACGGGGAGCCCTGCGCGCGCCCGTAACGGCGGTAGCCTGCCTGGACTACTTCATTTCCCTCAGGCGCCGCGCGGCGACAGACGAGCAGTCGATCATGAAGTGCCGGGCCGCAGGCCCGGACGGCGCGACAGCGCCGCGCGCCGACAGACGAGAAGCCTGCCCTGAAGAGGGCCGGGCCGCAGGCCCGGAGCGCGCGACCGCGCGCCGCGCCGTGAGGCGCGTAGCCAAGCGAGTGGAACGAGCGCCCGGCGACTGAGGGAAAACTAGAATTGCCTAACGAACCGCAGCTCCCCCGACGTGCGCTCGTAGTCGTAGAGCTGCGCGTTGGTGTTCCGAACCTCGTGCACAACGCCAAGCTCGGGGCTGAAGCCCATCAGCGTGAAGCCCCGGTTGTAGACCGAGGCGCGGGCGCTCCAGGTCTCGTCCTTGCGCGCGCCGCCGTCCTCCACATGCGGGAACCAGCCGGGCTCGAAGCTCGTCCAGCGGTAGTCGCCGCCCCCGCTCACCGTGAAGCCTGCGGGCAGCGCCACCGAGACACCGGCGCCGACGCGGTAGCGCTCATGGCGCTCGCGCTCCCGTTCCGGCCGGTCGCGGCCATAGCCTGCGGAGAGCTCGAGCCGCACCGTGGGCGCGATCACCCAGGCGCCGCCGAGAGAGATGTCGCCGGCCGCGCCGTCGAGCTCGGTCCGCGTCCGGTAGTGGCGATCCTCGAGCGAGACCCGCCCGTTCACCGTCACCGACCGGCTCACCCGGTGCCCCGCCTCGATGCGCCCGCCCAGGGCGTGGTGATCCTTCACCGTGCCGGCCCAGTTCTGCCTGGCCGTGAGCAGCACGCTCGCCTCGGTGCGCGCGTCGATAAGGGCGCGCGGGCCAAGGTGGACCGCGACGGTCGCCTCGTCGAAACGCGAGCCGCTGTGCTCGCGGCGCGAGACATTGGCGCCGGCGCGGAGCCGCCCCCCGGCGCTCATCGGATACTGGTACTCGCCGCCGCCCCACAGCACGAGGCCCACGCCCGAGCTGGTCAGCTCCTCCTCGTCGCGCTCAAAGGGAAGGGGCAGTCCGAAGACAGGGATAAAGATGGTGCGCTCGTCGGAGCCCGCACCGATGTTGGTATCGGGGGCGATGGCGAAGCCGGCATTGAAGCTCCAGCGGCGGCGGGCGCGAATCTCGGCGAGGAAGGCATGGATATTCGCCGCAACGGGCTCTGGCACGCCGCCCGCCAGCACGGCCTCGAAATGCTGCCGGGCGAGGGAGTCCTCCCCCTTGAAGTAGAAGGCGCGGGCAAGCTCGAGGCGGACGCGGATGAGGCCGGGGTCGGCCACCAGCATTTCGCGGAAGGCGGCGATGGCCTCGTCGAGCAGTGCGTCGCGGCGGTCTTCGTCGGGCGTGACGGCAGCCTCGTGAACCGCCGTCATGCCCTCCTGGAACAGGGATTCAAGGTCGTCCCGGTCCTGAGCCTGTGCGGGCCAGGGCGACACAAGCACGGCCAAGGCGAGCAGAATCGCGCACCACCGACTCACAGGGTCGGTCCAAAAAAACGGGGGCTGCGGCTATTACTGGCGCGCTCCAAAGGCGCCGACGATGTGCAGCACCTCGGCGAGCTCGCTCTCGAACGTGCCAACCACCGCCGACCCGTCTGTCGTATATTGGTGCGTCCAAGTGCCCGCGCCGTCAGGCCCATGCAGTTGAAGCGCGGTAGCACCGCCCGTGTTCAGCTTGACAACCCAGCCTGTCGTGGACGGCGCGCTGCTGCCGCCCGTAGGCGTCGTCTTGAAACCGTCTATCGTACCGGTCAGAGTGGTCGCGCTCAGGTCATAATCCAGCCGGGCGTCAGCAACGAACTCGCCCTGCTTCTTAGTAATGGTGGTGCCCACCTGATCCTGCTCCACGTACATGCCGACCGCCGTACCATCAAAGGACGTGTCGGCCGTCGGGGCAGTAGAGACCAACGTCGGCCCGAAGGCGAACGGCTCAAACTGGTACGATCCGTCCGTGGCCTCCGAACGCCACCAGCCAAAGGCCATGTAATCCCCGTCAGTAGCCGCGCATTGCGAGCGAGGCGCGTCGCATAGCGAGACGGTAGCCGTGCGGGAATCGGGCTTGAAAGTCGCGATGCCGGTAACTCCCAAGCTGGTCAATTGTGTGCCTGTATAGGTGGGCGTAAGCGTCATGCAGTCCGCGCCGGTGCATTCGAACTTGCCGCCAACACCGTTCAGGCTGCCGCGGAACGAAGTTCCCGTTTTCGCTGCAGGGTCAGCATCATCTGCAGATGCCTTGTTGCCGAAACCGTGGCCTGTTATGACAAATGCATCCGTATCGGCGAGGAAATTCCCACCGCTCAAGTCCGTGATGTCGCCAGCTGGAATGGTCTCGGCATCGTCGGCAGCATCGGTGTCGTAGGTCTTGATCAGCGACCTGCTAAGCTCGATATCCGTGTAGACCACGGTGGTCTGCGTACCGCCGCGCGACTGCGTCAGGCGTGCGCCGCGCAACTTTGGGGCCGAGATCGTGCTGGGCGTATAGCCGGATTTCTCAAAGGTCAGTCGGTTCCTGCTCGGCACGGAAATGGCCACTCTTGATGAACTCGCGGCGGGGCTGGGCGCAGTGCTGATACCCTCCAAAACCGAAAGCAGCCCTTGCGCCCTCTGATTCGCCTCCAGCGCTTGTGCTTGCTGCCGGATTTGTTCCTCGGCCCTGCGCTGGGCTTCCTCGGCCTCACGTTCGGCCTCTTCGCGAGCCTCCTGTTCTGCCTGCCGCTCCCGCTCGGCCTCGGCGGCTTCCTCTTCTGACTTCTTGGCCTCTTCCTCGGCCTTCTTGCGAGCGGCCTCCTCGGCTTGGCGCTCCCGCTCGGCTTCGGCGGCCTCCTCCGCAGCCTTCTTTCGCGCCTCCTCCTCAGCCGCCAGTTGCTCCTTCAGATCGGCGATCTCGCCGCTTCCGCTGCTACACGCCGCAGCACCTACCAGCACTAAGCCGCAGAGAAGAACCATCGGGAGTTTCGTGTACATAGCTGCTTTCCCCTCTTGGAACCGTCAGGCCGGACTAGGCGCATACAAATGTGGCGGGTGAGAAAAAGGCGCCCGGCCCGTACCCGGACCGGGCGCCCTGTCTCAGATAGACCGTCGAACGGTCAGGAACGCATGGCTACTCCTTGCTCGTGCCGCCGAAGGCGCCACGGAACGCGCCGGCTTCGCCGCCCGAGAAGCTGAAGACGCCAGCGGCCTCGTCACCGGCCGGACCGTAAATGTTGCCGCTGAACGAGCCCGCGAAGGTACCGTCGCTATCCAGGTCGAAGGTGTTGTCCGCGCCAACAGTGGCCTTCGTGCCGGAGAACCCGTTGCCGGTCATCTTGCCTTCCAGCATGGCAAGGCCCGTCAGGTCACCCGTGAACTCGCCCTCACCGAAGTCTGCAGTCAACGTCGCAGCACCATCCTCAACCGTGTAGGAAGTGGAGTGCATCTTCCGCACCGCCGCAACCCAGTCGCCGTTGAAGGTGGCAGAGCCGATACCCTGCTTCGCGGTGACACCGGAGTCCGAGAAGTTCTGCACGAAACCGATGCCGAGACCGGTAACCACGGAGTTGTCGCCGTCCTCGTTATCCTTGAGGCTCGACCACACGCCGAAGTGGATATGGCTGTACTTCACCGCCGCCGGGATGGACACCTTCACTGCGAGATCTTCTGGATTGCCGTCTTCGTCAGGACCATCGGTCGCCGAGGCATCGGCCATGACATCCACGACTCGATAGGTGTGAGTGGTCTTTCCCGTGGCGACGTTTGTCGTGGAATCGACCCGCCGTGCGTATGCTGTTGCGGTGCCGTCCTCGCTGGAAAGCAGGAAGATCGGTTCACCTTTGGCTCCGTCTACAGTAACCCGGTCGAAGGCTCCAAGCGCAGTGTCAGTGGGTGCCGCGGTGGTCGCATCGGAGTAATGCTCTGCCTTATAGTACGCACCGACCGGCTTCGCGGTTGCGCCGTCCTCCAGCGCCCCTCCTATTTCAGCTGCGTCTTCGGTTGCTGCAGTGGCAGCAGCGACCACGTTTGCCACTGCATCGACTGCCCCATCGACAAAGACCCTCACCGTCTTGTCGCCCTCATAACTTGTGATGATCGTCAGGCGGGCCATGTCGTCGGTCGTGTCGAGCGCCTTGCCAATTCTGATTGTTCCCGCCGCTACGGCCTGCTTGTACGGCGTGTCCTTGGTCGTTGGGGGAGCCGCCGTGGAGCTTCTCTGCGCGAATGCCTGCCCAGGACGCATTGCTGTCGCGCGCATAGGCTGACTGCCGGTCTCCCCCGTTATCGCCTTCACCTTGTGATCGTCGTCATAGGTGGTCAGAGAACCCATGTTCGCGTCAATGGAGCTATCCCCGACGCTCTTCATGGTGCCGTCGATCATGAGTTCCATCTTCGCAGCGTCGGTTGCCTTCTTGGCGTAGTCGGCAGCCATCTTGGCCGCAGCTTCGGCTGCCGCCTGAGCGGCCGTGGCCTTGGCCAGCTCTCCGCCCGCCGCACTCGCGAGCGTCGCCGCCGCCGCCGCCTCGGAAGCGGCCTTGGCCTTCATGTACTCGGCCATCGCCGTAGCGGCCGCACCAGCGGCGGCCTTCGCGTGACCGCCCGCTGCCTGTCCGGTCTGCAAGGTCGCGAGGTTCGCCGTGGCATCCGCAGCCGACTTGGCCGAAGCTGCCGCGTTGGACGATGCCGTCATGGCTGCGGTAGCCGCTGCCGCTGCAGCGGCTTGGGTGTCACTCAGGTCCATCGCACCCGGATCGGGCTCCGGCTCTGGATCCGGCGTTACCACCGGCGGCTCCGTTGCCGGTTCGTCGCCTCCGTCGTGGACGCAGCCGTACATGACGGCGGTGAGGGCGACGATCGAGCACGCCGCCAGCAAACTACGAGTCAGCTTCGTCTTCTTCATGGCTTCGAGGCTCTCCTCATTCTGAAGAGGCCTCGTCGGGAGGCCTCGTTTGTGGACTGCAGCGTCGAGTTTACCAAGACCACTCCAGCGGTGTCCATAGCCATCGCATTGCCCTGCGAGGTGCCCGAGGAAACTCCCCAGGCGGTGGACGACGCACCCATGCCATTACCGGCTATCCGCCGCGCCGTCAACCCGTTGCTACCGCAATGGCCCTTCAGGACCAACCTCCCCTTCGTCGCTGCTGTGCTGCACACCCTCACGACGACCCTCCGGTCGACTGGTATGCGATGCTGCAAGCACGCCACATGCCGGCGGCGAATGCAAGTGCCGAATCGCACCGGGGACAAAAATTTCCTCGCAGGGCGTGGCCGCCGTACAACACTATTGATTCCTCTATTGCTTAGGCGGCCGAGGCGGCGGTCGTCTGAGTCCACCCGGAGCCATTCTGAGGGATCCGTGGCGGGAGAATGTCCTCCCCGATGTCGGCGGCGACTCGGGCGGCCGCTGCCCTCATCGATACCTTAAATGTAAGCGGAGGGGTGCGACCACGGGGGCCTTGGGCGCTGCCCTGCGCGATGCGTCCGCCGCACGCGAGGGCCTTTCCGTCCTGCGGTGCCGATGGTGGCGGTTGAGGCGGCCGCTCGACCGACAAGATATCCTCGGCGATCTCTTTAGCGACTCGCGTCGCGGCATCTTTGACGGCGTCGCGTGTGAGGTGTGTGTATCGGGCGGTTGTCTGGATCCGGGCGTGGCCGAGGAGCTTCGCAATGACCGGCAGACTCTCGCCCAGCGCCAGGGCGCGGGATGCGTAGGAGTGCCGCAGGTCGTGGATGCGCACGTCGTCGAGGCCCGCGCGGGCGCGCACCTTGCGCCAGGGCTCGAACAGGCTGGAGAGCCGCTGCCCTTGCCTGGTGCCGGGGATCACCCAGGGGTTGCCGGGGAGGCGCTCGATGGAGGCCAGCACCTGCGCCGCCTCGGGCGAGAGCGAGACCGTGCGCGGGCCGGTCTTGCTGTCGGTGAGGTGAAGCTCCTGGGCCTCCAGTCGCACGTCCTCCCAGCGCAGGGTCAGGATCTCGTTGCGCCGGCAGCCGGTGAGCATGAGCAGGCGTATGGCCGCCGCCGCGTGGGGCGAGAGGCGCCCGCTCGCCTCGAGCTCGTCCAGGGTGGATCCCAAGCGGCGGAACTCCGCGTCGGTGAGGAAGCGCTCGCGCCGGCGGACGCGGTACTTTGGAGCGGAGCGGCAGGGGTTGCTCGTCTCCCCCGCCACGCCCCAGGCGATCCCCTGGTCGATCATGCGGGACAGCGTCGCGACCACCAGGTTGGCCATGGCAGGCCGATCGCTCAGCCCATGCTGCAGGTCGGCGACCTGGGCGCGGCCTAATGAGGAGACCGGACGGCTGCCGAGGGCGGGCACGATGTAGCGCTCGATGGCGAGGCGGTACTGGGTGGCAGTGGTGGGCTTGCAGCGCACCGCCACGTGCTCCTGCAGGTAGCGCTCGGCGAGTGCCGCCACCGTGATGCTCTCGGTCTTCTTCGCCTCCGGCACGGGCTCCTCGCCCGCGCGGATGCGGGCGAGGATCAGGGCTGCGCGCCTGCGCGCCTCCACAGCCCCGATCACCCCGTGGCGGCCCACGGCGATGCGCCTGGAGCCGTCCGGCCCCCGGGTCTGCACCACGTAGACCTTGGCGCCGGAGGGATAGACCCGGACACCGAAGCCGGTGAGCGCCCGGTCCCATATCACCGTGTCCTTGACGGAAGAGAGCGCGGCCACGGTGCGGTCCGTGATCGTGCCCAGGGCGGCATCGTTCATGGCG
>JAPPKP010000029.1 GCA_028819955.1 Rhodospirillaceae bacterium
CGCGCGCGACGCCGGTCACCGTCATCCCCTCGTAGATGTTGAAATCGTTGTTCTGGAGATGGGTCTTGGCCGAGATCGTGCGCGTGGCCTTGGGGTCCCACACCACGATGTCCGCATCCGCGCCCACCTTGATCGCCCCCTTGCGCGGATAGACGTTGAAGATCTTCGCGGCGTTGGCCGACGTGATCGCGACGTACTCGTTGGCCGTGATCCGGCCGGTCTCGACGCCCTGGTCCCAGAGCACCGACATGCGGTCCTCGATGCCGCTGGTGCCGTTCGGGATCCTCGAGAAGTCGTCCTTGCCCATGTCCTTCTGCCAGTTGCAGTAGGCGCAGTGATCGGTCCCCGTGGTCTGCAGGTTGCCGGATTGCAGGCCGCGCCAGAGGTCCTCCTGATGGTCCTTGGGCCGGAACGGCGGGCTCATCACGTAGCCGCGGGCGACCTCCGGGTCGGGGTCGTAGTAGACGCTCTCGTCGATCACCAGGTGCTGCGCCAGGCACTCGCCGTAGACCCGCTGCCCTTCGAGCCGCGCGCGTGTGATCGCCTCCAGCGACTCGCGGCAGGTCACGTGGACGATGTAGATCGGCGCCTTGAGCAGCTGGGCGATGCGGATGGCGCGGTTGGTCGCCTCGCCCTCGACCTCCGGCGGGCGCGACTGCGGATGACCCTCCGGCCCGGTGACGCCGGCCTTGAGCAGCTCCTGCTGCATCATCCAGACCAGATGGCCGTCCTCGCAGTGGACGGTGCAGAGCGCGCCGAGGTCCCGCGCCCGCGCGAAGCTGTTCATCATCTTCTCCGCGTCGAGCATGACCTCGCCCTTGTAGGCCATGAAATGCTTGAAACTGTTAACGCCGTGATCGCGGGTCAGCGTCTCCATGTCCTCGTGAATCTCGTCGTTCCAGTTGGTGATCGCGACGTGGAAGGAATAGTCCGACGGCGCCTTTGCCGCGCGCTGCTGCCAGATGCGGTAGGCATCCATCGGCCGCTGGTCGGGTGCGGGGATGACGAAGTCGATGATCATGGTGGTGCCGCCGGAAAGGCCGGCGGCCGGGCCGGTATAGAAGTCGTCGCCGGTCACGGTGTCCATGAACGGCGTCTCCATATGGGTGTGGGGGTCGATGCCGCCCGGCATGACCAGCGCGTCTTCGGCATCCACCGTCGCCGTGCCGGCGGGCACGTCGAGGCCGGTCCCGATCTCCTGAATCTTGCCGTCCGCGCAGTAGATATCGGCGCGGTAACGTTCGTCTGCGGTCACCAGCGTGCCGCCCCTGATCAACGTCGACATGGCTGCCTCCTCTCTCGGCGCGGTCGGTGCCGGCGCCACGGCGCTCCCCTGGTTGGCCGGGCCGGACCGTTGCCGCGCGATATCCGCTGCCCCACACTATCCCATCTGCGGCGCACAGTTGCGAACTTCGCGGAACCGGAGGCCCAGGAATGGAGACACAGTGCGAGCAAGAGGTGAGGGGGTTTCACGCCTTCCTGCGGGACTGGCTGGCCGGTGCCGTGCCGCGGACGGCGGAGAGCTTCGACCGGTTCTCCGGCGTGATGGGCGAGGGGCTCGAGGTCGTCGGTCCGCGCGGGACGGTCACCGGGCGGGAGTCGCTGGTGGAGGAGTTCGAAGGGCTGCACGGCGAGCTTGCCGCCGACGCGGGCGCATTCGAAATCTGGATCGAGAACTTCCGGTGCCGCTGGGCCGTGGGCGATCATGCGCTGGTGACCTATGAGGAATGGCACCGGCGCCGGGGAGAGGAATCGGCGCGCCTCTCGACCGCTCTCTTTCGCCGCGCGGAGGCGACGCCCTGCGGCGTGAAGTGGCTGCACGTTCACGAGACTTGGCTGCCGGGCCGCGCGCCCGCGGGCGGCGAACGCTTCCCCGAAACCGCCTGAGCGCACGCGGTCGAAGGCGCGGGCGGTGTGCCATACTGGTGCTTGTCTTGGGGCCGCGGAGAGGAGGAGAGCTTGAAGGACCGCTTCGACGTTTCGGGCCGGACCGCACTCGTCACCGGGGCGAGCCGGGGCATCGGCCGCGCGATTGCATTGGCGCTGGCCGAGCACGGCGCCGACGTGGCGATCAATCACACGGCGGCGTTCGATGCCGAGGTGGGCTTTCCGGACGCCGCGAGCGACCTGGTCGACGAGGCGCGATCCCACGGGGTCGAAGCCTTCGCCATCGAGGGCGATCTCTCGGTGGATGGCGCCGTATTCGTTGCGTTCGACCGGGCGGTCTCGGCGCTCGGGCGTGTCGATATCCTCGTGAGCAACGCCAATATCCAGATTCCCTGCGCCTTCGGCGACGTGACGGCCGAGGACATCGACCTCCAGTGCCGGATGAATTACCGCATGCCCATTCAGCTGCTCCAGCGCGCGCTGCCCCCCATGGCGGAACGCGGCTGGGGCCGGGTCTTGACCATCGGCAGCGTGCAGCAGGCCGCCCCCATGATCGATCTCGCGGTCTATGCCGGCCTGAAGAGCGCCCAGTACAACCTGGTCGTGAACCTGAGCCGCGAATACGAGAAGTCGGGGGTCACCATCAACAACCTCTCCCCGGGCCTGATCGATACGGATCGCAACCGCTTCTTGCAGAACACCGAGGCCGAGTGGCAAGCAACGATCGACCGGGCGAGCCCGATCGGCCGCGCCGGACTGCCCGAGGACCTCGCCGGTGCGGCGCTCCTGCTTTGCTCGGATGCCGGAAGCTTCATCAACGGCGCCAATCTCAACGTCACGGGTGGCGCCGACCTGCCCCGGATCTAACCCTACGCAACGAGGGCACGCGCCGCACCATGACCACGTCGACCTCCATCGAGCCTCCGGCGCCAACGGCACCGGCCGGTGCCGAGCCTCTCGATGCGGTCCACACCCGAGAGCGCCAGTTCACGCGCATCTTCACGACGATGTACGGCCAAAAGCACCGTGCCAGGAGCCGCCTGCCGGTCAAGACCCAGGCCGTGCGGATGCACGCGGCCGGCGGGCCGGAGGTGCTGCAGGTCGAGGACCTCTGGGTGCCGGACCCCGGCGCCACAGAGGTGCGGATTGCGCAGAGGGCGGCGGGGCTGAACTTCCTCGACACCTATCAGCGGCGCGGAACCTTCCCTTCGCCGGGACTGCCCTGGGTCATCGGCTTCGAGGGCGCGGGCGTCGTCGAGGCCGTTGGCGGCGCGGTGACGACGCTCAAGGAGGGCGACCGCGTCGCCTACGCGAGCGCGCCGCCCGGCTCCTACGTGGGGCTTCGCACCATCGCGGCCGACGCGCTGGTCAAGCTGCCCGATGCCGTCGGCTTCGAGCAGGCCGCCGCTGTCATGCTCAAGGGCATGACGGCGGAATACCTGGTCCACAAGAGCGGCGCGGTGCAGCCGGGCGACACCGTGCTGGTCCATGCGGCGGCGGGGGGCACCGGCCTGCTGCTCTGCCAGTGGCTCGCGCATAAGGGCGCCACCGTCATCGGCTGCGCCGGGGGCGACGAGAAGCGCGGGCTTGCCGAGGCCCACGGCTGCCGCCACGCAATCGACTACCGGCGGGAGGACGTTGCCGCCCGCGTCGCTGAGCTCAGCGGCAGCGAGGGGCTCGCCGTGGTCTACGATTCCGTCGGCCGGGACACCGCCGAAGCCTCGGTCGCCTGCCTGCGCCCCGGCGGCACGCTGGTGCTCTACGGCGGCTCGTCGGGGGCCCCGTCGCAGAACGCGCTTGCCGCCGCTGCAGCGAAGTCCATCAGGGTCGTGCGCCCCGGCCTCTTCCAGGAGAACGACACGCCGGTGGCGCTGCAAACCCGTGCCAGGGCGCTCTTGGAGGTGCTGGAGAGCGGCGCGGTCGCCCCCCTTATCGGCCGGCACTATGCGCTCGCCGATGCGGCAGACGCCCATCGCGACCTCGAGGCGCGGCGCACCACCGGCCAGAGTGTGCTGATTCCGGAATAACTCCCGGCGCGTTGAGAGTGCCGGGGATATGCACTATCACGGGGCCGCCATCACACCACCCTGCGGGCACGGGAGTCTTTCATGAGCAAGCAGACAGTCATGATCACGGGCGCCGGAATCGGCATCGGTGAGGCCACTGCCCTGGCCTTCGGCCGGGCCGGCTATCACGTCTACGTCACCGACGTGCTCGACGAGGAAGGGCAGGGAACCGTCGCCGCGATCGAGGCGGAAGGCGGCAGCGCGAGCTTCAGACATGTGGACGTGACCGACAGCGCCAACGTGAACGACGCGGTCGCAGCGGCCGAGGCCGCCACCGGCCCGCTCGATGCCGTCATCGCCAACGCCGGCATCGCTCACAAGGTGCCGCTCCCGGAGATGACGGACGAGAAATGGGATCACACCCTCGATGTCGACCTCTCGGGCGTGTTCCGGCTGCTGCGCGCCGCAGCGCCGGGAATGCGGGAGGCGAAGCGCGGTGCGATGGTGGCCGTCTCCTCGGTCATGGGCACGACCTGGGGCTGGCACGATCACGTTCAGTACAACGCCGCCAAGTCCGGCGTGGTGGGGCTGGTGCGCGGCATGGCCTGCGACCTGGGCGGCGACGGTATCCGCGTCAACGGCATCGCACCCGGCTTCATCAAGACCGCACAGGCGCTCAGCAATGTGCACTCGCTCGGGCTCGCTGGGCTGGAGGCCGCCGCCGAATACATTCCCCTCGGCCGCTACGGCGAGGCGGACGACATCGCCGACGTGATCCTCTTCCTCTGCTCCGACGGCGCGCGCTACGTG
The DNA here is from genome assembly GCA_028819955.1 of Rhodospirillaceae bacterium. The sequence goes on from JAPPKP010000029.1 coordinate 4,704, forward strand.
AGCGGCCAGACCATCATCGTCGACGGCGGGGTGACCGTGGGGCGGTATTGAGGCTACCAGGTGGCTGGCTTGTGGATGGTCGTACCGGGGATCGGGTCAGGTAGCTGAGACTGTCGCAGAAGCGCCTTGTTGCGGATGCGGTGCGAGAAATCAGCGTGCATCGTCAATTGGCGAGAAGGATGCCGGTTTCCCGGCGTCGCCAGACCGATCAGTTTGCGGTGACGCTGCTTGACGAGACGCAACGCCTCGGCGATGTCGCTGTCGTTGGTGACGACGAGCGCGCAATCGTAAGCGTCCAACCAACAGTCGTTCAACAGATGGATGGCGAGGTTGACGTCGGAGGCCTTTTCCTCGGTCTTGATCACGTCCACCATGCGTCGTCCCGCGCGTGGCGCTGCAAGCGGCATCGATACCCTGTGGCTGAGGAAGTGGCCGAAAAAGACTTCCACTTCAGGTCGATAGTGCTGGAGAGCGCGGAGATAAGTATCCTGCCTCTGCGGCTTCGACGGATCACGCGGCGTTACCGATACCCGCGTTGTGAAGAATTTTACAGCCAGAATCTGGTGTCGCGGCTGGAGCATTCTTTGAAACAAGGCATACAGGTCCAACCACTTCCAAGCCGAGCCCTTGAGCACTCCGTAGTATAGGTTGAACCCGTCGACGTAGACGTACGTCCGCATCGGTCTCTCCAAATGAATGCGGGGCCTCCGAGGAGGCCCCGCGCCCTGCGGTCGAAACCCCAGGGGGAGTTGCCCGTGACATATCCCCGAATACCTTCAACGTCAAGAGACGAGGGAGTGGCAGGGGATCAGAGAGCCGCGTCCCTGCCCAAGAGCGCTGCCCGGAACCGATCCCTGAGATAGGGGGCGTCGCGCGCTCACATAGCCTGCGCTACTCGTCTTTCTCCGCGCCGAAGGAGCCCAGGACGGCGCCGTTCGTGAACGCGGCGTCGAATGTGCCGGCCACACCGGACGGGAACGTGGACTGGTTGCCCGGCATCGTATCGTCGCTGTCGACGACGGCGGGTCCGAAGAACCGACCGTCCCAGGCGCCCATCATGCCTTCGTCGCCCTCGGTCGCGCCGCCGAAAGTGCCGCCTGGTTGACTGCCGAACCGCGCTGCCTCCAGCTCGACGCTCCAGCTTGAGTCGATGGGGCTGCCGCGCTGGTCCTCGAAATCCTCGATCGTGCCGACGATCGAGTAGTGCTTGTTGACGGCCACGTCGTCACCGCCAAAGTACGCCGTCAGCATCGCGTCCGCGGCGAACTGTCCGCCCGTTCGGCTCTGGACCTCGCCGTCCGGCGTGAAGGTTCTGATCACGTAGAGACCCGTCGCCGCCCCGGTGTAAGTCGCACTGCCCTCCAGGGCTTGAACGGTGCCGATCGCGGTCTCGGCGGTTCCGCCGGCGATGGCGGCGACCTCGATGACAGGTTGATCGTTCTCTTCGGCCTCGTTTATCCAGTAGCCGAAATGGATGTAGTCAGAGTCCGGCACACCCACCTCGAAATCAGGGGCGTCGGGGGTGAAGGTCCATTCGCCGCCGACGGAATCCAGTTCGGCATCGGAATTGGTCGAGAGCGTGCACATCGAGACGCAGGTGTAGGTGCCCGGCGCGCCGTCGAACATGCCCATGAACTCATCGTCGTCCATGAACTGCACCTCCACCTGATTGACTGCCGATGGGAACTCGGCCACGCCGCTGACCGACTCCACGTTCGAGGTGTCGAGCACCAAAGACCCATTGCTGTCGAGTGTATGGACTTCGTTGAACGGCGTGTCCCTCGGTGCCTCTTCGTTGCTGTAAATCACGAACGTGTCCGTTGAATCCGACGCAGTCGTGCGCTCGTACACGTGGTCGTCCCAGCCAGCGATCCGGGCTCTGGCCGCGGCCGCCATCTCCTCGAGCATCGAGTTTTCGGCGGGCGTTCCCGAGCCGTCCGCGTTCAGCAGGTCCGGTGCCGTTGACGGGGGATCCGCAGTGATCGCCGCGTCGAGCGCTTCACCGCTGGCTACGGGCATCGGTGGAGGGGACGACCCGCCGCCGGACCCGCCGCCGCAAGCGGCCAGCCCTCCCGCGATGCCGCTGGCCAGCAGGACAGTCGTTACCGAGCGAAGGGGGGTGGCTTGGCGTCTCATGGTGTCGAGTTCCTCAGCAGGGAGGGTCGGCCGGCATTGGCGGCATTGCACAAGCGCCTTGAAAGCGTTCGCCGTTCAAAGAGCGACCTCTCAAAACATCCCGTCAGCCTTGCGACTCGGGAATATCCTTGCAGAAACGTTGGGGCGCTCGGCCAGGCAAGTCAACACGGTGCCGGGAGGGTGGGGAAGGCGCAACCGCGGCTCTACGGCTGGAGGGATGATGCGGTGCCGAACCTAGAGGACGGCGTCGGGGCCCAATAGCGCGGCGCGGAAGCGGTCCTTGAGATAGGCGCCGTCGCGGGGCGGGAGGACTCGGGGCAGCGGCTCGGCATGCACCTTCACCGTGAGGAAGGTGGGACCCGGCGTCTCGTGAACCAGCGGGAGCGCCGCGCGGAGGCCGGCTTCGTCCGCGACCTGACGCGCCTCGGCAAAGCCGCAGGCGGCGGCTGCGGCGGCGAGGTCGGTGCGGTGGGCCGTGTGCGTCGGCTGCATCCCGGTCTCGCCGTGGCGCTCGTTGTCGAGCACGACCAGGGCGAGATTGGTTGGCGCCTGGGTCGCGACGGTGGCGAGGCTCGCGAGCCCCATCAGCATGTCGCCGTCGCCGGTCAGCACCAGCACGCGCCGCGCGGGCTGCGCCAGGGCGAGGCCGAGCCCGATCATCGACGCGTTGCCCATGGCGCCCCAGAGCGAGAAGTGGAGCGGGCTGTCGCCGAGCGCGGCGCAGTCCCAGGTGGCGGAGCCGAGGCCCGGCACCACGAGCACATCGTCGCGACCCTCGAGCAGAACCGCCGTCGCCGTGCGCCGATCAAGGCTCGTCTCGGGCCGTACCCTGCCGCTCATCCGTCGAAGCTCTTGGCGCCGATTACGCGCTGGCCGATGAGGACCGCAGCGGCCGCCTGACTCTCGAAGGCGATGGCGGCAGCGGCGGCGATAGTCTCGAACGCGTCCGCCGCGTCGTCCACGCGGGAGACGATGACGCCGCATTGTTCGAGATGCGCCGCGGTACCCTGGCCCATGGGGAGCTGCCACGGATTGGTCTCGCCCCACTCGCCCCGCATGGTGACGATGCTGAGGAAGGGAAAGCGGCAGGTGCGGATCAGCGAGAGAGCGGCGACGCAGTTGCCGGCCCCGCTCGACTGCATCAGCAGCGCCGCGCGCTCGCCGCCGAGCCAGGCGCCCGCGACCAACGCCGGGCCTTCCTGCTCATGGGCCAGCAGCACCGTGCGCATGGTCTCGTCGCCCTCGCACAGCGCGAGCAGCGCGGAGAGGCCGGCATCCGGCACGTAGGCGACCTGGCGCACGCCGGCCGCGTGCAGCGCCCGATGGGCGTGCTCGCCCCAGCCGGAGGCAGTTCCGCTCACCAGCGGACCCGTACGTCGAGAAATGGGGGAAGGCGCGCGGGCTATTCGGCGCTGACCTGGCCCTTCGCCTCGTCCAGCAGACGCTCCATCTGCGTGCGGATCAGATGCTCGTCGGCCTCGATGCCCTTCTGGGTCAGGTCGCCGAGCACCTTGCGCACCACGTCGTCGTCGCCCGGCTCCTCGAAATCGGCCATGACCACCTGCTTGGCGTAGGCCTCGGCATCGTCGCCCCCGATCCCCATCTTCTCCGCCGCCCACAGGCCGAGAAGCTTGTTGCGCCGGGCGATGACCTTGAACTGAAACTCCTGATCGTGCCTAAATTTCGCCTCGGCGGCTTTCTTGCGATCATCGAAGGTGTTCATACCCCAGGCTCCCAGCCGATGATTGGACGCGCGCGCATTGTGCCAGAGCGGCCCGCGCCGGTCCACGGCTGGCGCGGCCCATTCGGCGAGTAACGCGGCATGTGCACGCTCGCGATCCTGCGGCGCCCCGGCCACGACTGGCCGGTCGCGATCGCCGCCAACCGCGACGAGATGATGGACCGCCCCTGGCAGGGGCCGGGGCGCCACTGGCCCGACCGGGCGCACGTGACCGCGGGCCAGGACGAACTTGCCGGCGGAAGCTGGTTGGGCGTCAACGACGACGGCCTCTGCGCCGGCATCCTCAACCGCACCGGTGCGCTCGGGCCCGCGGCGGGCAAGCGCTCGCGCGGCGAGCTGGTGCTGGATGCGCTGGACCATGCCGACGCTGCGGCCGCGGCCATGGCGCTCGCCGATATCGACGGCGCGGCCTATCGGCCCTTCAACCTCGTGGTTGCCGATTCGGAGGAGGCGTTCTGGCTGCGCCACGACGGCGGCAAAGCTCCGGTCTTTCATGCGCTGCCCGAGGGCCTTTCGATGTTCACCGCGCGCGAGCGCAACGATTTGGATTCGCCGCGAATTCGCGCGCATCTTTGGGACTTTGAGTCAGCACTGCCGCCCGAACCCGAGCTTGGCGCCTGGGAGGACTGGGCCGCGCTGCTCGCGCGAGGCGCGGGCGACTCGGGCGGCGACCCGGAGGCCGCCATGTGCATCGAACCCGTGGGCGGATTCGGCACGATCAATGCCTCGCTCATTGCACTGCCGCGCCCTGATCGTCCCGGCGTGACCCCGGTCTGGCTTTTCGCGGCGGGGCCACCGAATCGTCATCGATTTGAAAACATTGAAATTTAGAACGCCGCGTCCGCGCTCTCGTCAGCCGGCCCGCACGGCACGACGGACCACAGGCAATTGTACTGGCCCCTCGTTATGACTATGTTGGCGAGGTAACGGGCGGGCACGGCGCCAACCCGGCGCGACGCCCCCCACATTGAGGATCCCCACCATGTCCCGTCGCAGGCGGATCTACGAAGGCAAGGCGAAGGTCCTGTACGAAGGGCCCGAGCCCGGCACCCTGGTGCAGTACTTCAAGGACGACGCCACCGCTTTCAACAACAAGAAGCAGGGGGTGATAACCGGCAAGGGCGTGCTCAACAACCGCATCTCCGAGCACCTGATGGCGCGTCTCAACGAGATCGGCGTGCCCACGCATTTCATGCGCCGGCTCAACATGCGCGAGCAGCTGATTCGCGAGGTGGAGATCATCCCGGTCGAGGTGATCATCCGCAACTACGCCGCCGGCACGCTGGTCAAGCGGCTCGGCCTCAAGGAAGGCGTGCAGCTGCCGCGCTCCATCGTCGAGTACTGCTACAAGAACGACGAGCTCGACGACCCGCTGGTCTCGGAGGAGCACATCACCGCCTTCGGCTGGGCGACGCCGCAGGAGCTCGACGACATCCTCTCTATGTCGCTTCGCATCAACGACTTCCTCAGCGGGCTGTTCCACGGCATCGGCATCCGGCTGGTGGACTTCAAGCTGGAGTTCGGCCGCCTCTGGCACGGCGAGGACATGCGCATCGTGCTCGCCGACGAGATCACGCCCGACAGCTGCCGG
>JAPPKP010000298.1 GCA_028819955.1 Rhodospirillaceae bacterium
TGCAGATCAAGCAGATGGCGATGCCGGTGATGGTGCTCGCGCTCTTCAACGCGGCGCAGATCAGCCGGTTCATGCGCGCCGCAGTGCTGGACAATCTGACGCAGGACTACGTGCGCACCGCACGCGCCAAGGGCCTGCGCGAGCGGGTCGTGCTGTTCATTCACGTGCTGCGCAACAGCCTGATCCCGGTGGTGACCCTGATCGCTTTGGGTATTCCCACCGTCTTCGGCGGCGCCATCATCACCGAAAAGATCTTTCGGGTGAACGGCATCGGCGAGCTTCTCATCACCGCGATCCAGGGTGCCGACATCCCCCTGGTGCAGACGCTCTCATTCCTGTTCGCGGTGCTGATCGTGCTCTTCAACCTGGTCGCGGACGTGCTCTACGGCATTCTCGATCCGCGCATCCGCTACGGCTGAGCGATGCCGGCAGCGCCCTCGTCCAGCCTCTCCGCCCCCTCGCGCGGGGCACAGCGCCATCGCTCGCTCTGGATGGACGTCTGGCTCGCCTTCCGCAACCACACCGGCGCGCTCGCGGGCGCGGGCGTGTTCATCGCCATCGCGCTCGCGGTCGCCGTCGGCCCGCTGATCCACACGATTGACCCGAACTACCTCGACATCCTGTCGAAGAACCAGGGCCCCTCGCTCAAGCACCCGATGGGGACCGACAACCTCGGTCGCGACACGCTCGCCCAGGTGCTGGCGGGCGGGCGCATATCGCTCGCGGTCGGCTTCACGGCCATGATGATCGCGCTTGTACTGGGCACGCTGGTGGGCGTGCTCGCCGGCTACTTCAGGCGGATCGACGGCCTGCTGATGCGGCTCACCGACATGTTCCTGGCGCTGCCGCTGCTGCCGCTGCTGCTGGTGGTCATCATGCTGTTCCGCGACAGCCTGCGCGCCGCCTTCGGCCCGGAGACCGGTATCTTCCTGCTGGTGGTGTTCATCATCGGCATCACGAGCTGGATGCAGACCGCCCGCATCGTGCGGGGCGACGTGCTGGCGCTCCGCGAGCGCGAGTTCGTGACCGCGGCGCGCAGCATCGGCACCCGCAGGCGGCGCATCATCACCCGCCACATCCTGCCCAACGTGCTGAGCCCGATCATGGTCTCGGCGACGCTTGGCATCGCCAACGCGATCATCACGGAATCGGCGCTCTCGTTCCTGGGCCTCGGCTTCCCGCCGGACTTCCCGACCTGGGGGCGGCTGCTCTTCGACGGCGCCAACTTCATATCCGTCACGCCGGAGCGCGTGCTCTGGCCCGGACTGGCGATCTCGCTTACAGTGCTGAGCGTCAACTACATCGGCGACGGCCTGCGCGACGCGCTCGACCCGCGGCTGAGAGGCGCTTGACGCGCAGCGCCTGTCATGGGCTCAAGCACCAATCGGACTCCGAATGGCGCAACCGTCTGAGCGCCGTCTCCAATACCGGGTTCCCAACTTGTCGGGATGTGGCGGCGCGCACGTCCTAACCGCCCGGGGGTTCCGCGCCGTTTGTTGCATAATGGAGACGACAGAAGATAATTTTCCTAAAGGAATTGTCAGGAGAGGAATGTGACGGATCGGCCGGCAGGAAACCGAGCAAACACCTCCCTGCCTGACGAGGGAGAGCCCGAGATGCCGTTGGACTCCCAAGTGGGCGGCGATCTCCGAATGTCGCGCGAGCAGATGCTCGACCTTGGGCAGAAGGCGCTCGAGCTGGTGGTGGAGCGGATCGAAAGCCTGCCCGGAGAGAACGCCTGGGATGGCGAGTTCCGCCAGGTGCTCGAAGAGCAGCTGCTTGAGGATGCGCCGGAGGACGGACGGCCCGCCGCAGAGGTGATCGAGAGGGCCGCGCACGAGATTCTACCGTTCACGTTGCGTAACGATCACCCCCGCTCCTTCGGGTTCATCCCGTCGTCGCCCACCTGGCCCGGCGTGGTGGCCGACTTCATGGCCGCCGGCTACCAGATCAACCAGTGCACCTGGCTGGTCGCGAGCGGCCCCAGCCAGTTGGAGCTGGTCGTCATCGACTGGTTCAGGCGCTGGCTCGGCTACCCGGAGGGCGCGGGCGGGCTCTTCACGAGCGGCGGATCGGCCGCCAGTGTCGACGCCTTCGTCGCGGCGCGCGAGGCGGCAGGCCACCCCGAGCGCGCCACCGTCTACATGAGCGACCAGAGCCATAGCGCGCTTTCCCGGGCGGCGACGATCGTGGGCGTCCGGCGGGAGTGCATTCGCATGATCCCGAGCGACGCGGACTTCCGCATGGACATGGATGCGCTCGCCAGTGCCGTGGCCGAGGATCGGGACGCGGGATTCAACCCCATTGCGGTCGCCGCCAACGCCGGCACGGCGGGCACTGGCGCCATCGACCGGCTCGAGGAGCTGGCCGACTTCTGCGCGGCGGAGGGGCTCTGGCTGCATGTCGATGCCGCCTACGGCGGCTTCGCGGTGGTGACGGAGCGCGGCAAGCAGCTCCTGCGCGGAATCGAGCGCGCCGATTCGGTCGGGCTGGATGCGCACAAGTGGCTCTTCCAGCCTTACGAGGCGGGCTGCCTGCTGGTCAAGGACGAGAGCACGCTCACGGACGCCTTCGCGGTCCGGCCCGACATCCTTCAGGACACGGTATGGGGAGCGAACCACCCCAACTTCTCGAACCTCGGCCTGCAGCTGAGCCGCTCGGTTCGTGCGCTCAAGGTCTGGATGTCGATCCAGACCTTCGGCATGGCGGCGTTCCGGCGCGCTGTCGAGAAGGGGATGGAGCTGGCCGAGGCGGCGGAAGAGTACATCCGTGAGAGTCCGATCCTGGAAGCCACAAGTGCGCCGACGTTGGGAATCGTGTGCTTTCGGATCAATCCGGCGACCGATGAACTCGACGAGGGGACACTGGACAGGGTCAACAGGACGGTCCTCGCCCGCATGTTCTGGGACGATCCTGCGTTCATGTCGTCAACGCTGTTGCACGGAACGTTCACGCTCAGGATGTGCATCATCAACCACACCACGACGCGCACCTTCGGTTCTAACATATTGATATGGTGTTGTTTTTTTCCTCCTGAATTTGCAACTGGCCGCGGAATCGGTCCCCGATTCCGCCCCGGCTGCAACGAGCAGCAGGAGGAATGTGGGTGGCGACGCTTCGCCTCAGCCAACGCCGCGTCGATGCGCTCAAGCCGCGCAAGTCCACCTACGACGTGCGCGACCGCGATCTCAAGGGCTTCGGCGTAAGGGTCCTGCCCTCGGGCGCCAAGCGATACTTCATTCATAGTCAGCACCAGGGCCGGCGAGTCTGGACAATCGTCGGCCACGCCGGGGCCATCGACGTGGACGAGGCCCGCGACCGAGCCAGGACTCTGCTGGCCTCGATTCACAATGGAAGCGGCGGCGAAGCCGCGGCACCACCGGACATCGCCTTCGAGGTGGTCGCCGAAGAGGTGTTCCGCCGCTACGCCCGCAACTGGAAGCCGTCCACGCTCAAGGTCAACCGGGGTTACTACCGCAAGCAAATCTTGCCCTGGTTCGAAGGACGCCCCATCGCCGACATCACCGCCGCCGATGTCCGGCGCTGGTTCGCCTCCCTTCACGAGACCCCGGTGGCGGCCGACCGCTCGGCCCCCGTGCTCTCGGTCATCATGCGCCAGGCCGAGATCTACGGCTACCGTCCGGAGGGAACCAACCCGTGCGTCGGCATCAGGCGAAACCGGCGCCGGGGGCGCGAGCGCTTCCTGTCTACCGCCGAAATTCGCAGGCTTGGCGAGGTGCTTGCACGCCGCGAGTCCGACCATCCGCAGGCCGTAGCGATCATACGGCTCCTCCTGCTTACCGGTTGCCGCAGGAGCGAGATCGTGACTCTGAAATGGCGCTACTACCGTGAGGACAAGTTGTTCCTGCCCGAGAGCAAGTCCGGCCCGCGAACGGTCTGGCTCTCGTCTGCCGCGCGCGCGATCCTCGACGGCTTGCCTCGCAAGGCGGTCTGGATCTTTCCTTCGCCCCACAGGGACAGCTGTCTGTCCGGAGTAGCCGTCACTCGCGTCTGGCATTCCATGCGGGCGGAAGCGGACCTGCGCGATGTCCGCCTTCACGATTGTCGACACACGTACGCCAGCATGGCCCTGGCGCAGGGCGAGACAGTGCTGACCATCGGGCGGCTGCTCGGACACCGCGATCCGGCGACGACACTGAAATACATCCATCTCTCCGACGACATTGTGCGCGAAGCGACCGCCTCCGTCAGCGCCATCCTGGAGGGCTGATACATGGCCGCGAGAAGGCGGCGTCTGACCGACGCCAACGTAGTCCGGCTGGCGCCGTCGGCTCGCGAGTACACGGTCTGGGACACGCGCCTCGCGGGTCTCGGCGTGCGGGTCCGCCCGTCGGGGCACCGGAGTTTCATGTATTGCAGGAAAGGCGAAGACGGCTCGCGCCGGATCACCCTTGGGTCTGCAACGTTGACGGGCGTCGAGGAGGCGCGTGCCAAGTGCCTCGCCATCGAGACCGGGGCACGGTCGGCCGGGCCGGAACGCGGAGCGGTCCCGACCTTCGCAGAGTTCGTTGCCGGCTCGGGCCAGGCGTGTCTCGGTCGGGGCAAACCCTCCACGCGCAAGGCCGTGGCCAAAGTCATCGCGGCGCGTCTGCTTCCGACCTTTGGCTCCCTGCCGCTCGACCGGATCGACAGGGCCGGCGTGACCCGCTGGTTCGACGAGTACAGCCGAACCGCGCCGGGCGGAGCCAACGAGGCATTGGGCTTTCTCCGCCGAATCCTAAACCATGCGATCGCTTGCGGCCATCTCCTGACGAACCCGGCCCGGGGCGTGAAGCGGAACCCCAGGCCCAAACTCACGCGCTTCCTGTCGCGCCAGGAGATCCGCCGCCTTCACCACGCTCTGGACTGCCATGCCGGTGCGGGGCCGTCGCGTGCGCGTCAGGCGGATATCATCCGCCTTCTCCTGTTGACCGGCTGCCGCAAGAGCGAAATCCGGACCCTGCGCTGGCGGGACGTGGACGCGGACACGCTCAATCTCGCCGATGCCAAGACTGGACCGAGACGCGTCTTGCTCAATGCACCGGCCCTCGCCATTCTCAAGAGGCAGCCGCGATCAGGGAGCGCACTCGTCTTCCCCTCGCCACTCAATCCGGACCGGCCGTTCTCGCGCGATCTGAAACTTTGGAACTCGATACGCAAGGACGCCGGGCTGGAAGACGTGCGGCTTCATGATCTTCGACATACGTTCGCCAGCCATGCAGTTCTGCAAGGCGTCCCACTGCCAGTTGTCTCGCGGCTGCTCGGCCACAGGCATCCGAGCATGACGCTGCGTTATGCTCACGTTGGTGACCGCGAGACCGAGGCAGCAGCAGAGCGTATCGGCGCAGCCATTGAGCTTGCGCTCGATGGTCGCGCGGTCAAGTCATGTGGCTAAGTCGACGCGCTCAATTCCACGTCGCCAGCGCGATTCACCGAGCCTGCACCTCCTGGTCGATCTCGTAGTGACCGAGGCCCATGGAGAAGGCGACCCTCCGCCCCTCGATGGGCTCAGGCGTGTCCGGGATCTCCAGCTTGGGCGGAGCGAGCAGATGTCGTTGGGATGCGGCCCCGCCATCACGTTCTACATCAGCGCGCCCTCAGCGACGCTCCGCGTCATCTGTCCGAAGTACAGCAGCGATTCGCGCAGGCAGGCGCGGTCGATGGGGTTGCAGCAGAAGGACGGCTCACCCGCGAGACGGAAGGTTGTACGCTTCGCCGGCGACAAACCATGTCATCACGCACGCGCCTCGCCTTTCGACAGCGCCTCTTCCCCGAAGCGCTCGATCGCCTCCAGGGTCTCGCGCACATCATTCCAGTTGGTGTTGTGGTTGATAATGCACATCCTGAGCGCAAAGATTCCGCGCAACAGCGTTGAAGACATAAACGCGGGATCGTCCCAGAACATGCGGGCGAGCACGGCCCTGTTGACCTTGTCCAACGCTTCGTCGTCGAGGTCACGATCCGCCGGATCGATCCGGAAGCACACGATCCCCAGCGTGGGCGTATTCAGAGGCTCCAAGACCGGACTTGCACGGACGTACTCCTCGGCCTGAGCGGACAGCTCCATTCCTTTCGCGATCGCGCGCCGGAATGCCGCCATCCCGAAGGTCTGGACCGACATCCAGACCTTGAGCGCACGAACCGAACGGCTAAGTTGCAGGCCAAGGTTCGAGAAGTTGGGATGGTTTGTCCCCCATACCGTGTCCTGAAGGATATCGGGCCGGACCCCGAAGGCGTCTGTGAGCGTGCTCTCGTCCTTCACCATCAGGCAGCCCGCCTCGTAAGGTTGGAAGAGCCACTTGTGCGCATCGAGCCCGATGGAGTCGGCCCGCTCGATCCCGCGCAGCAGCCGCTTGCCCCGCTCCGTCACCACCGCGAAGCCGCCGTAAGCGGCGTCCGCATGGAGCCAAAGACCTTCCGCCGCGGAGAAGTCGGCCAACTGCTCCAGCGGGTCGACGGCGCCCGTGCCGACCGTGCCGGCGTTGGCGGCAACCGCGATGGGGCTGAGGCCGGCGTCGCGGTCCTCGGCCACGGCACGGGCCAGCGCGCCCATGTCCATGCGGAAGTGCGCATCGCTCGGGATCATCCGGATTCGGTCGCGCCGGACGCCCACGATCATCGCCGCGCGGGATAGCGCGCTGTGGCTCTGGTCGCTCAGGTAGACCGTGGCGCGCTCGGGGTGGCCTGCCGCCTCGCGTGCCGCGACGAAGGCGTCGACGCTGGCGGCCGAACCGCCGCTGGTGAAGAGCCCGCCCGCGCACTTAGGATAGCCGAGCCAACGCCTGAACCAGTCGATGACGACCAGCTCAAGCTGGCTCGGACCACTTGCGACAAGCCAGGTGCACTGGTTGATGTGGTAGCCGGCGGCCATGAGATCGGCCACCACACCGGGCCAGGTGGGCGATGACGGGATGAAGCCGAAGCAGCGCGGGTGGTCGAGGCGCGTCGCGAGCGGGAGAACGTCGCGCGCAACTTTCTGGATCACCTCGTCGGCAGGTCGCCCGTCCTCAGGCGGATCCTCCATCAACTGGTCTTCAAGAACCTGCCTGAACTCGCCCTCCCAGGCGTTCTCTCCGGGCAGGTTCTCGATCCGCGCCACCAAGAGTTCGAGGGCCCTCTGGCCCAAATCGAGCATTTCCTCGCGTGACATCCGAAGGCTGCAATCCTCCTGAATATCCGCCTCTACCTTTGCCTCACAGGCATCGGGCAGAGGCGAATCTCCCGTGCCTCTCGCCGCTCGATCTGCCACGTCTGCCTCCTTCGCTTCATTCGCTTAGTCTAGACGGACGTTCACCGTGCGCTTGCCGTCACGTCGCCTTACCGGAGCACGAAAGGGTTGTCTACAACGGGTACTCAGTGCGCGGGGTCGGTGACGAATCTGTCGCGTTCGGTCATCTCCCCGCCTTCGCTGCCATCCTCGCACCAATGGAGCGAGGGCTTTCGGGGTGCGGCATTCGGCCCCACCGGCATCATTGTTGTTCGGCGTGCAATTCTGCCTCCGCAATATCGAGCCACTTCAAGAGCTTGTCGTGCCGATCAGCCTGCAACACCACGTGCGGAATTGATCACGCATACCCCAGAGATCTACAGAGCCGATGACTACTCTCGGTCGCTTGGACTTCCGGTAAGGGCCGCGCTCCCTATCCTCCGGGGTAACCTCGCCCGTGACATGAGCCCCCTGGAACTTGCCGGCTGCAGCCACTATGTGGTCCAAGCATACCACCAATGGAACTTGTTGCCCGGCAAGCTCTTTGACCATGATGTCGAGGGCAGTTTCGCTGTCGCAATCACTGCCTTCATCCGTTGCTTCCGCCTCCGGCGAAACTCCGGGAAATCGATATGCCAGACACGTTCGACCCTCGCGATATCCGACCACATGTCGAAGCACAGGCTACCGCTTCGCGATCAGTGGAGGATCCGCTCTTCAGGTCCCGCTGTATCTCGCTTGACCTTGAAGTGGGCAAGGAGGATAGCCGCATCCGAGCCTGCGGCGCCGTGCGCGGCGATACCGGCCAGGCGTATTCCGGCGGCGGATCGGCAAAGGCGCTCGCGAAGCTCGACGAATTCGCCGACGGTGCGTCCTTCGTTCTCGGCCACAACCTGATCGCCTTCGACCTGCCTCACCTCGAAGCGGCAAAGCCCGATCTGCGACTGCTGGCCCTGCCGGCCGTGGACACGTTGCGTCTGAGCCCGCTCGCGTTTCCGCGCAATCCCTATCACCACCTCGTCAAGCACTATCAGGACGGCGGGCTGAAGCGCGGGAAGATCAACGATCCCGAGCTCGACTCCCGTCTTGCGCTGGAGCTTTTCGTCGACCAGCGGAAAGCACTACGCGGAGCGGAGTCCGACTTGCTCGCAGCCTGGCACTGGCTGACGACGCCGGAGTTTGGGGGTGTGGATCGAGCACTCGACGGTCTCTTTGCCGAGGTGCGCGACGGGCGACGTCCGACAGACGCCGAGGCCCGCGTCGCGATAGGCCGCGTGCTTGACGGCAAGGCATGCGCCACTCACGGGCGCGAAGCCGTCACGGCCGCAGCAAATGCCCGCTGGCCATTCGCCTATGCGCTGGCGTGGCTATCGGTGGCTGGCGGCAACTCTGTCATGCCGCCATGGGTACGCCACCAGTTCCCCGATGCCGGGCACCTCGTACGCTGGCTCAGGGATACGGCCTGTACCGATCCCGCCTGCGGCTGGTGCCGTGAGCGCCACGATGCCCGCAAGGAACTGAAGCGCTGGTTCGGCTTCGACAGCTTCCGGCCGGAACCGGCGAGCGCAGACGGACATCCCATGCAGCAGGCCATCGCCGAGGCGGCGATGGCCGGAAAGCATGTGCTGGGTATTCTGCCCACCGGCACGGGCAAGTCGCTCTGCTACCAGATCCCGGCGCTGTCCCAGTACGACAAGACCGGCGCGCTGACGGTGGTGATTTCGCCGCTGGTCGCGCTCATGGCCGACCAGGTCGCCGGGTTGGAGGCGCGGGGGATCGGCTCGTGTGTGACCGTCAACGGCCTGCTCTCGATGCCTGAGCGTGCCGACGCGCTGGACCGGGTGCGCCTCGGGGATGCAGGCATTCTCATCATCTCGCCCGAGCAGCTTCGCTCGCGTTCCCTGCGCCGGGTCCTCGATCAACGAGAGATCGGCGGCTGGGTGCTCGACGAGGCCCACTGCCTGTCGCGCTGGGGTCACGATTTCCGTCCCGATTACCGCTATGTCGGCCGTTTCATCCGGGAGAAGGCCGGCGATGAGCCGGTGCCGCCGGTGCTGTGCCTGACGGCAACCGCCAAGCCGGACGTCACCGACGACATTGCGCTGCACTTCCGGGACGAGATCGGCATTGAGCTCACCGTCTTCGACGGCGGAGCCGAGCGCAGCAACCTGACCTTCGAGGTGATGCCGACCACGGGCGGCGAGAAATTCGGCCACATCCATCAGGTTCTGGAGTCCTATCTGCCGTCGGACGGATCCGGCGGTGCCATCGTCTATTGCGCGACGCGCCGGCAGAGCGAGGATGTGGCCGAGTTCCTTCAGCTGAAGGACATGGCGGCCGAGCACTATCACGCGGGCCTGCCGCCCGAGACCAAGAAGGACGTGCAGCGGCGCTTCATCGGCGGCGAGTTGCGCGCAATTTCAGCGACCAACGCCTTCGGCATGGGCATCGACAAGCCGGACGTTCGGCTGGTGATCCACGCCGACATCCCCGGTTCGCTGGAGAACTATCTCCAGGAGGCAGGCCGGGCCGGACGTGACCGCGCGTCGGCGCGATGCGTGCTGCTCTACGCGGCCGATGACGTGGAGCGTCAGTTCGGCATGTCTGCGCGCTCACGCCTTACCCGGCAGGAGATCCACGGCATCCTGAGAGCGCTCCGCAACCTGGACCGAAAGAAGCGCTTCAACGGCGAGGTGGTCGCCACCACCGGCGAAATCCTCGGCGAGG
>JAPPKP010000434.1 GCA_028819955.1 Rhodospirillaceae bacterium
TCACGCAGAGCGGCACCGTGTGCAGGCCGGCGCAGATGATCGCCGGGTTCATCTCCGCCTGGCCCACCATGCGGAGCCTGCGGTCGAACAGGCAGCACGAGAAGTCCCGCGATTCGCTGAAGATCGGCGAATACGCGGTGCGCACCATGGCGCTTTCCATCTCGTTGCAGATGTTGCCGAGGGCGTTGTTGACCACGGTAAGCGTGACCGGGTCTTTCTCCGGCGCGAGCCGCCCGGTGCCGACCGCAGCACTGGCCGCCCTGGGCAGGCTCACGATCAGGCTGCCGTCGGCGCCGATCTCCACCTCGCTCTGCGGCGGCACGAGGGTGGTGGAATCCATCTCGTCGATGATCGCGGGCCCCGCGACCACGGAGCCCGCGGGGAGCTCGGCGCGGCGGTAGATCGGCGTCTCCAGCGGCGTGTCGCCGTCGAAATAGACCTCGCGGTGGGCGTGGGCCCGGCCCGAGCCCGTGGCAGGTGCGCTCAGTGTCGCATCGGTGCGCTCCTCGCCGACGGCGATCACCCGCACCTCGGTCATCTCGGCCACCTTGTCGCGGAGCGCGTAGCCGTAAAGCTCCTCGTGCTGGCGGTGAAGACCTTCCAGCGCCCGCGCGAAGCCGTCCGCGTCGAGCTCCAGCGTGTCGAGCTGCACCAGCTCGCCGAAGTTCTGGCCCATGTAGCGCATGCTGATGTAGCCGGTGACGCGCGCCTCGCCCTCCAGCCCGTCGCGCTTGAGTTCCTCGACCGCTTCCCGGGCGAGCGCCTGGAGCTGGGCGTTCAGCGTCGGCAGGTCCACCGTGTCCGAGCGGTGGTTGACCGTGCGCGCGCGGTCGACGCGGAGGTCGGTGAGCAGCGTGCCGAGCGCCGAGCAAAGCCCCGGATGGGGCGGCACGACGACCTTCTTCATTTCCAGCGGCGCCGCGACATCGACGGCATGGAGCGGGCCGGCGCCGCCGAAGGCGACCAGCGCGTAGTCGCGGTGGTCGATGCCGCGCTCGACCGTCATCAGGCGGATCGCGTCCGCCATGTTCTCGGCCGCGGTCTCCAGGATCGCGCGTGCGGTCTCCACGGCCGTGAGCCCGAGCTCGGCGCCGAGCCCGGCGACCGCCTCGTGCGCCTGGGCGGCGTCCAGCGTCATTTCGCCGCCGAGGAAGTAATCGGGGTCGAGCCGGCCCAGAACCACGTTGGCGTCGGTGACCGTCGGCTCGGTCCCGCCCTGGCCGTAGCAGGCGGGGCCGGGGTCGGCGCCGGCGCTGCGCGGCCCGACGCGGAGCAGGCCGCCGACATCGACGTAGGCGATGGAGCCGCCGCCCGCGCCGATGGTGGTGTAGTCGATGAAGAGCGCGCTCACCGGCACGCCCCACTCCACCTCGTACTCGGTGGTGGAGCCGAAGGCGCCGTCGGTGACGAGGCCGACATCGCAGCTCGTACCCCCCATGTCGAGGGTGACGCCGTTGCCGTCGGCATGATCGCGGGCGAAGCGGGCGCCGGCGATGACCCCGCCGGCGAGGCCCGAGAGCAGCAGCTGAACCGGCGCATCGCCGGCGGATTCCGCTTGCAGGTGGCCGCCGTTCGACTTCATCAGCGAGAGCGGCGCCTCGATCCCCGCCGTCTCCAGGTCGGCCGAGACCCGGCCCACGAAGCGATCGATGATGCGCTTGATGAAGGCGTCGGTGATGACCGTGGCGCTACGCTGATACTCGCGCCAGATCGGGCACACGTCACTGGAGAGCGAGACCGGCAGGTCTGGGATCCGCTCGGCGAGATAGGCGCCGATGGCCTCCTCATGGCTGGAGTCCACGTAGGAAAAGAGCAGGTTGACCGCGACCGCCCACTCCTGCGCCGGGTCGCTCTTGCGCCACTCGTCGATCCAGTCACCGAGCCGCTCCAGCTCGGGCTTTTCCAGCGGGATCAGGATGTTGCCCTTGTGATCGACGCGTTCCTTGATGCCGAAGACATGGCGGCGCAGCACGCCTGCCGACGGCTTCTCCCAGGCCGGGTTGTAGGCCTCCTTGCGCGCGATCAGGCCGATGATGGGCACGTCCTGCACGCCGTCGGTGCCGACGTAGAGCACGGTCGCGCCCTTCTTCTGCAGGCGCGCGTTGGTGGCGATGGTGGTGCCGAGCACGATGCGGCCGATCTCGTCCGGCGTGAGCTCGCTCTGGCCGATGGCGTTGAGCGGCGCGGCGGCGGGCTGCTGCGGCGTGGACGGGACCTTGACGGTGCGGATGTGGCCGCTGGTGTCGTCCAGCGCGACCAGGTCGGTGAACGTGCCGCCGGTGTCGATGCCGACCCTATACATTGCCCGCCTCCTCACCGTGCCTGGCTTCCTCGACGCGGCCCGCCGCTTTGGCTTCCGCAAACTCCGCGCGGACGCGCCGCTTCACGTCGGCGCACTTGTCCTCGCAGAACATCTCGCCGGGGAACTCGTCGTCCACCCAGTATTCCCGCGCCATCATGATGCCGCAGAAGGAGCAGTTGAAAATTCGCGTGTCGTACCAGGCGAGCTCGAACGGGAGCCACTTGCCGCTCATCTCTCCCCGCCTCCCAGCGTGTCTCGGACGGCCGAGACACTTTCACGGCGCGCGATATGGGTCAACCGCGCGGCTGCTGGGCCGTCAGGCCCGGACGGCGCGACCGCGCCGCGCGCGAAGCGCGTAGCGTCGCGCGTCCACGCGCGCGGAGCGCACG
The DNA here is from genome assembly GCA_028819955.1 of Rhodospirillaceae bacterium. The sequence continues at coordinate 2,692 of JAPPKP010000434.1, forward strand.
ATCGAGCGGAGCGAGCGCCCGGCGCCTGAGGGAAATGAAAGAGAGGGTGAGGTAGGGTCAGCGCCCCTTTACCAGCCCCGCGCCTGCTCGATGATGCGAACGTTGGCGAGCCCGTCCTGCGCCGTGACTGCGAGCGGCGTGCCGCGGGCGATGGCACGGGTCACGCTTTCCACCTGGGCCTTGTAGGTGTCGTGGCCCGCGAGCGAGGCGGTGCGCGGCTTGCCGCCCTTGCGCACCGTGGTCATGGAGCCCGGGATGCCGACGAAGCCGCCTTCGATCGTGCAGCAGCTCTCGCTGCCGAGCAGCTCGAACCCGCCGCCGGTGGTCACGGCGGTCGACGCCGAGATCGTGCCTAAGGCACCGTTCGCGAAGCCGATGGAGACGGCGGCGGTGTCGGCCGAGCGCCCGTAGGCCTGGTTGGCGAGATGGGCGTGCACCGTCTTCGCCTCGCCGTTGAACCAGCGCAGCAGGTCGATGAAGTGGGTGCCGATATCGCCCAGCACCCAGCAGCCCGATTTCTGGTCGTCCAGGCGCCACCAGTCGTCGGGCACGTGCGGATAGCGGTAACGGAACTGGCAGTGCATGTGCACCGGCTGGCCGAAGCGGCCGGCCTGCCATTGCGCGCGGAGGGCTTCGAGCCTCGGGTGGTAGCGGCTGTTGTAGCCGATGGTGAGCAGGCGCTCGGCCTTCTTCGCGGCCCTGATCATCGCCCGGCACTCGGCCTGGTTCAGCGCCATGGGCTTCTCGCAGAGCACGTGCTTGCCGGCCTTGAGCGCGGCGACGGTCTGGTCCTTGTGCAGGTGGTTGGGGCTCGCGATCCATACCGCGTCTATCGCGGGATCGGCGAGGAAGGCCTCGAGGTCCGTGTAGCCGCGCGCCACGCCGTGGCTCGCGCAGTAGCGCTCGGCGTTCTCCTGCTTCGTCGACAGCACGGCCTTGAACCGTGCGCCCCGCGCCGCGTTGATCGCCGGGCCGAGCACCATGTCGCTCCAGCCCCTTGTGCCGATCATGCCCCAGCCGACCGGTTTCGCCGCCATGCTCGCCTCCTACTGACCTGCCGCCGCCGGGCGATGGTATCACGGGGCACCTGACCGCGTAGGACGATCCCAAGCCAGCGGCAAGAGCCTTTGGTGCGGTATAGTGCGACTCGCAGGACCGATCCCGCCTACAGTGGCAGGGGTAGACTCTGCTTAGCCGGATTATTCGTGTCGGGTCTGAATTTGGGGTGGCGGACGTAGCGTAAACCGTTGCCATCGGGTAGGAATTCGTTGTCGAGGCGTCTTCCTCGCGGAACAACGAAAACGCCACGCCCGCCATGAGCCGCCTGGAGAACGCGCCGTCCCGCATCGAGGTGGCGCGCATGACGGCGGCGCTGGTCGATCCGTTCGGATGATGCGGTTGGATTTGTTAGTCTTGGGCGCGGGCCGGCGCATCGGGCGCGCGCGGGCCGGACCAGGGAGGCAACGATGTCGCTGATAATCAGAGGTGGCACGGTGGTCACCGCCGACGAAACCAGGCGGGCGGACGTCTATTGCGAGGAGGGCACGATCAAGGCCGTGGGCGAGGGGCTGGAGGCGCCGGCGGGCGCCGAGGTCGTCGACGCGGGCGGCGCGCTGGTGATGCCGGGCGGGATCGACCCGCACACCCACATGGAGCTCCCCTTCATGGGGACCGTGACCACCGACGACTTCTTCACCGGCCCGGCGGCGGCGCTCGCCGGCGGCACCACGATGATCGTCGACTTCGTGATCCCGGACCCAGAGGGGCGGCCGATGGAGGCCTGGCGCGACTGGATGCAGCGCGCCGCCAAGGCGCCCTCGGACTATTCGTTCCACGTCGCGATCACCAACTGGAACGAGAAGATCGAGGAGGACATGGGCGTGCTCGCGCGTGAGCACGGGGTCAACAGCTTCAAGCACTTCATGGCTTACAAGGGCGCGATCATGCTCGACGACGAGAAGCTGCTGGCGAGCTTCGCGCGCTGCCAGGAGCTGGGCGCGCTCTGCACCGTCCACGCCGAGAACGGCGAGCTGGTCTGGCACCTGCAACGGCAACTGCTGGAGAAGGGCATCACCGGACCCGAGGGGCATCCGCAGTCGCGCCCGCCGGAAGTCGAGGGCGAGGCGGCGAACCGCGCCATCCGCATCGCACAGGTGCTGAACGCGCCCATCTATGTCGTCCACGTCTCGTGCAAGGAGGCGCTGGAGGCCGTAACGCGCGCCCGGCTCGAGGGCCAGCGGGCGTACGGCGAGTGCCTGGTGCAGCACCTGGTGATCGACGATTCGGTCTATTACCAGGCCGATGCGGAGACGGCGCGGGCCTATGTGATGAGCCCGCCCTTCCGTCCCAAGGAGCACCAGGAGGCGCTCTGGCGCGGGCTGCAGTCCGGCAACCTGCAGACCACGGCGACCGACCACTGCGCCTTCTGCGCGCCGCAGAAGGCGGCGGGCAAGGACGACTTCACCAAGATCCCGAACGGCACCAGCGGCGTCGAGGACCGCATGTCGGTGCTCTGGCACCACGGCGTGGGCTCCGGCCGGCTCACCCAGAACGAGTTCGTGGCGCTGACCTCGACCAACGCAGCGCGCATCTTCAATATCTACCCGCGCAAGGGCGCGCTGCAGCCAGGCGCCGACGCCGACATCGTGGTCTGGGACCCGGCGAAGACGCGCACGATCTCGGTCGAGACCCATCACCAGAACGTCGACTTCAACATCTTCGAGGGGATGGAGGTCTCGGGCGCGGCAGCGACCACCATCAGCCGCGGGCGCAAGCTGTGGGACGGCAGCACCCTCAACGTCGAGGAAGGCACGGGCCGCTACGTCGATCGCCCGACCTTCCCGCCCGTGTTCGACGCGGTGGCGCGGATGCAGGCGATCAAGACCGCGCGCCGGGTCGAGCGCGCCGAGGCATGAGAAAGACGACCGGAGGAAGAGCGATGAGCGACGATATCATCTCGGTGGACGAGTTCGAGAAGACGCGGGTGGCACGCTTCGATCAGCTCGAAGGCAGCACGCTGCCCATGCTGGATGCGGTGATTCCCGGCTGCGAGCGCGAGATCTTCCGCATCATCGGCGCCGGCGTCGGCGAGGACGCGACTCAGAAGGCCGCGATCTCCGACAACCGGGACTTCAACGTCTCCGTGGTGCGCTGCGAGGCCGGCAAGGGCACGCTGCACCACGATCACGAGACCAACGAGGTCTTCATGCCGCTCAAGGGCCGCTGGAAGATCTTTTGGGGGGACGACGAGGACACCCGCTGCGTCTTCCTCGACCCCTGGGACGTGGCCTCCTGCCCGCCCCACGTGATGCGGGGCTTCCGCAATGTGAGCGACGAGGAAGGCCTGCTCTTCGTCATCGTCGGCGCCACCGACCCTGGCCGCGTGACCTGGCGCGACGACGTGCTGGAGGAGGCCGAGCGTCGCGGCTACAAGCTGACCGAGAACGGTATCGAGCGGGTGCCGGCGGCGGCGGAGTAGCCGAGCCCGACGCCGCGGCTTACCCGCGGCGCAGATTTACGAGACGAGGGCGGGCCAGCGATCGCGCCAGGGGCGCGCGGCCTCGAACGCCGCCGCCGCGCGCAGCACCATCGCATCGTCCAGGTGGCGCCCCACGATCTGCAACCCCACCGGGAGCCCTTCTGCCGTCCAGCCGGCGGGCACGCTGGCGGCGGGCTGGCCGGTCATGTTGAGCGGGAAGGTGAAGGCGAGCCAGGCGAAGGGCGGCACGATGCGCCCCTCGATGATCTCCGGCCCCTGGATGTAGAGGCCGAAGGGCGGGCACGCCAGCGTCGGCGTCAGCAGGAAATCGTAGTTGCGCATGAAGCGCCACATCTTGTTGACCAGCGCCTTGCGCCCGATCACGGCATTGGTCAGGTCCTCGGCGGTCCACGGCCGGGTGATGAAATCCACCAAATGGGGCGTCATCTGCGCGCCGTGCTCGGCCACCAGCCGGCGCATCCCGGCGAGGTCGGTCTCCGCTGCCACCAGGCCCCAGAAGGTGAGGTAGGGGTCGTCCCAGCCGGGGTCGGCTTCCTCCACGGTGCAGCCAAGCTCGCTCTCGAACACGCGGGCGGCATCGCCCACGATCCGGCGCACCTCGGGATCGACGGCGGCGTAGCCCCAGTCGGCGCTGTAGGCGACGCGGCGGCCCTTGAGGTCGGCGCCGACCTTGGTCCAGTCGAAGTCGGCGGCGGGTAGCGAGTGGCGGTCGCGGTCGTCCGGTCCGGCCATGACCGAGAGCATGAGGGCCGAATCCGCCACCGTCCGCGTCATCGGGCCGATGTGCTCGATCCCCTCCCAGCTGGAGACGCCGGGGTAGCGCTCGTCCCGGCAGCCGGGGTAGAGCGGCACCCGGCCCATCGAGGCCTTGACCCCCACCAGCCCGCAGAAGGAGGCAGGGATGCGCACCGAGCCGCCGCCGTCGCTGCCGACCGCGAGCGGACCCACGCCCGCCGCCACCGCCGCGCCGGAGCCCGCGCTGGAGCCGCCGGGCGAGCGCTCCAGGTTCCACGGGTTGCGCGTCGCCTCGAACACGGGGTTGTGGCTCGCGCCGCTGTAGCCGAACTCCGGCACGTTGGTCTTGCCCATGATCACCGCGCCCGCGTCCCGCAGGCGCTCGACCACCACGTCGTCCTCCTCGGCTACGAAATTCTTGTAGGCGACGGAGCCGGAGACGGTGGGGAGGTCCTTGGTGCAGACGAGATCCTTGATGCCGACCGGGATGCCTGCGAGCGGGCCCGGATCCTCGCCCGCCGCGATCCTGGCATCCACCTTGCGGGCGGCGGCGCGGGCGTAGTCGGGCGCCGGCGTGCAGAAGGCGTGGAGATGAGGCTCCACCTCCTCCATGTGGGCGATGACCGCGTCCGCGACCTCGAGCGCCGAAAGGTCCCTGGCACGCACCCGCGCGGTTAGCGTCACGGCGTCCATTCGGCAGATTTCGTTGGCCTGCGGCATGTGTACCCTCCCCTCCACGAGCTGCCGCCGAGGCAGCCCGGCATGGCAACCTGTGCGCCCCGACCTTCACCTTTTGAACGGGATATGATATGAGAGTCGCACAATAAAAATAACTAATGGCTTCAAGGAGGCAAACCAGTGAATGTACATACGATCCCGGGGGCGACAGCCGTTCAAGAGCGGCCGCACGCGAACCGTCCGCGCGATCTAGAGAGTTCCGCGCAATCGGTCGGAAAGTTCAAGGCGCTGACCCGGAGAAATCTCGATTCGATTTCTCAGTACGGAAGCGTCACCGACGACGACTTGTTCGCCATGAAAGTCGTCAGCGCCGTGCTGCCGTTCCGCACCAACCGCTATGTGATCGAGCACCTGATCGACTGGGACCGGATCCCGGACGATCCCGTCTACCGGCTGGTGTTCCCGCAGCGGGGAATGCTGGAAGCCGGCGACTTCAGCCGGATCGCCGATCTCATGACCCGCGACGCCACGCCGCAGGAAGTCGACAGCGCGGCCGCCGATATTCGCGCGCGCCTCAATCCGCATCCGGCCGGGCAGCGCGAGCTCAATATTCCGCAGGAAGAAGGCGAGACACTGGAAGGGCTTCAGCACAAGTATCGCGAGACGATGCTGTTCTTCCCGAGCCAGGGCCAGACCTGCCACGCCTACTGCACCTTCTGCTTCCGCTGGGCGCAATTCGTGGGCGATAAGGAGCTGAAGATCGCGTCGAAGGATGCGGTCAACATGCACCGTTATCTCGCCGACCATCCCAACATCTCGGACGTTCTGTTCACCGGCGGCGACCCGATGATCATGAAGACCCGGGTGATGGAGGGCTATCTTAGGTCCTTCATCGACGACCCGGCGCTGGCCCATGTGCAGAACATCCGGATCGGCACCAAGGCGCTCACCTTCTGGCCGCATCGCTTCGTCCACGACGAGGATGCGGACGATCTGCTGCGGCTCTTCGAGGACCTGGTCAGCGCGGGCCGGCATATCGCGATCATGGCCCACTTCAATCACTGGCAGGAGCTCAGGACCGACGTGGTGCAGGACGCGATCCGCCGCATCCGGGATACCGGCGCGGTGATCCGGGCCCAGGCGCCGCTGCTCGCCAACATCAACAACGACCCCGACATCTGGGCGCAGATGTGGCGCGAGCAGGTGCGCCTCGGCGTCATCCCCTACTACATGTTCGTGGAGCGGGACACCGGCCCCAGGCACTACTTCGAGGTGCCGCTGGAGCGCTGCTGGGAGGTCTTCCGGGGCGCGATCGAGCAGGTCTCAGGCCTGGCGCGGACGGTCCGGGGCCCGAGCATGAGCGCGACGCCGGGCAAGGTCGAGGTGCTGGGCGTGCAGGAGGTCGCGGGCGAGAAGATCTTCGTGCTGCGCTTCCTGCAAGGGCGTGATCCCGACTGGGTCGGGCGGCCCTTCTTCGCGCGCTACGACCCGAAGGCGACCTGGCTCGACCAGCTCGAGCCCGCCTTCGGCGAGGAGGAGTTTTTCTTCGAGGAAGGCCTGCGGGCGCGGACCGCTTAGCCCGCGCACCGGGCGGCGCCCCGGCGCATTCGAGACACCTCCCCCACCGCCGCGGCGTTGCGCGGCAGGCGCCCCTGCGCCACCTTGGACGCGTCATGGGGTGCGCAGAAGAGAGCCGGGCGGTGCTGCGGATCGTCCTCGCGGACAATCTGGAGGTGCTGCGCGCGCTCGAGCCCGGCAGCATCGACCTGATCTACATCGACCCGCCCTTCAACACCGGGCGCACGCAGACGCGGGTTGCGCTCCGGACGGAGCGTGACGAGGCGGGCGACAGGACCGGCTTTCAGGGCCGGCGCTATCGCACCACGACGCTCGGCACAACCGGGTACGCGGACCGCTTCGACGACTACCTGGCCTTCCTCGAGCCACGCCTGGCCGAGGCCCGCCGGGTGCTGGCCAATGCGGGCTCGCTCTTCTTCCATAGCGACTACCGCGAGGCGCACTACTGCAAGGTGCTGCTCGACGGCATCTTCGGGCGGGCGAACTTCATCAACGAGATTGTCTGGGCCTACGACTACGGCGGGCGGCCCAAGCGGCGCTGGCCGGCGAAGCACGACACCATCCTTTGGTACGCGAAGGACCCGGCCGACTACACCTTCCATCTGGACGCCGTGGACCGCATCCCCTACATGGCGCCGGCGCTGGTGGGCGCCGAGAAGG
>JAPPKP010000382.1 GCA_028819955.1 Rhodospirillaceae bacterium
GCTACTGCGCGACGCTCATCGTGCGGGACGGCGAGGTGATCGGCGAAGGCTGGAACAACGTGGCCGAGAACCACGACGCCACCGGCCACTGCGAGATCAACGCCATCCGCGACGCCGGGCGGCGCACCGGCAATTGGGACCTCTCCGGCTCGACCCTCTACACGACCTGGGAGCCCTGCTCGATGTGTGCCGCGGCCATCTGGTGGGCACGAATCGATCAAGTGTTCTACGCCAATCTGCTTTCCGATGCGGCCGATCTCGGCGTCGACATCGACGACCTGGAAAGCGAGGTCGCGACCCGGAGCGAGCAGCGCCGCCGCCCCTATCGCCGTCTGCTCGGCGACGAGGCCTTCGCCGTGTTCAAGGCCTGGTGGGACAGCGGGGACCGCACCCCCATTTAGTGGGGATCGCAGCCCCATCTAATGGTGCTTGCACCCTTGAGTCGGGCAGGCCATATACCAGATGTCGTCAACAACGAAAGGAGGTGATCCAGTGTCCGACTATCGTAAACCGCGATCGGCGGTCATCGTCGACTGGGTCTCCCCCTGCGATGGGACCCACGGCTGACGGTGACGACGCGATCTGCGGATCGCGGATTGACGGGGAAGGGCCGCCCCAGCCGGGCGGCCCTTCCAACGTTACGGGCCCATGACTGACGAGGCGGCCGACGGCGGCGTCATCGGCGTGATCCCCGCCGGCTTCTGGCGGCGCGTCGCCGCGTGGGTCATCGACACGATCATCGTGCTGGTGGGCACCTACCTGGTCGGAACGTTCCTGTGGCCCGATCTGGTGGAGACCACGACGCACGTTTCGGAGCAGGATGGCGCGCGCCTGGAGGTCGTGAGCTATGCGCTCTCCTGGCTCGGCACAGTGGTCTTCGGCCTTGCCCTCGGGGTCTACACGGCGCTGCAGGAGGCCGGGACGGCGCAGGCGACGATCGGCAAGCGCATATTGGGGCTTCGGGTCACGGGGCTCGACGGCGGGCGCATCTCGCTGCTCACGGCGATCCTCCGCTGCTGGCCGCTCTGGCTGCCCGGCCTCTTCAGCACGATCGTCGGGCTCAATTTCGTCGTCGGTGCCGCCGCCATCGCCGCCTGCATTGCGGTCGCCTTTACTCGACGCAAGCAAGGCCTGCACGACATGCTGGTGCGCTGCCTGGTGGTGCGCCGGCCGCCGCGTGTCTTGTAAGGGCGCGCGAAGGGCACTCGCACCCGCCGGGCTTTTGCGCCATGATCGCGCGCCGGCGAGCGGAGGAGTCGCCGGGGGCAAAGGGCGAAGAGATGGTCGTTGAGCGCGCGAACGAGCGGGTCTGTTACTTCAACGGGGAAATCGTCCCGGAGAGCCGGGCCCTGGTCTCCTTCCGCGATAGAAGTTTCCGTTATGGCGACGGCGCCTTCGATACCACCCGCACCTTCGGGCACCGCCTGTTCAAGCTCGAAGAGCACATCGTGCGCTTCTACAAGACGCTGCGGTATCTGCGGATCGACCCCGGCATGGCGCCGTCGGAGATGAAGCGCCACACCGAGGAGGTGCTCGCCCGCAACCTGCACCTGCTGGGGCCGGACGAGGACTACTGGGTCTTTCAACGCATCTCCCGCGGGCTCGAGCCGGCGGGCGGGGACTTCCACGGCTCGACCGACCCGGTGCTCATCATCGACTGCACGCCGCTTCCGATCCCCCAGCGCGCGCACTATTACCGCGACGGGATTCCGCTGATGGTTCCCTCGAACCGCCGCGCGGCGCCGGACTCGCTCTCCCCCAGGGCGAAGACCCACAACTACCTGAGCCTCTTCGTCGGGAACGACGAGGTGCGCCGCATCGACCCCAATGCCCTGGCGCTGTTCCTCGACCACAACGGCAATCTCAGCGAGGGCGTCGGCTCCAACATCTTCCTCGTCACCGACGATGTGCTCTACACCCCGCAGGACCGCTACGTGCTCAACGGCATCAGCCGCGAAACCGTGCTGGAGCTTGCGGAGGAGGCGGACATAGAGGTCGTGAAGTGCGATCTCGACCTCTTCGACGCGCACGGCGCCGACGAGGCCTTCATCACGTCGACGAGCTTCTGCGTCTGCCCGGTGGCGACCATCAACGGGGTGTCATTCGGCGAGCGGAACATCCCCGGCCCGATGACGGAGCGGCTGATGGGGCTCTACTGCAAGCTCATCGGCTTCGACTTCGTGGGCCAGTACCTCAAGCACCTTCATTAGAGCACCAGGAGACCGCGTTCATGCTTGAGATCGTCAAGCCGGGACTCGAGACCAGCATTCAGGATTTTCCCGGCCGCGTCGGCTACTGGAACCAGGGCTTTCCGCCGTCCGGCCCGATGGATATGTGGTCGTTCCGCCTCGCCAATCTGGTGGTCGGCAACGACGAAGGCGCGCCGGGTCTGGAGGCCCAGTTCATGGGGCCGACCATCCGCTTCCAGCGGGGCGGCGTGATCGCCGTGACCGGGGCCAACATGCGCCCGATCCTCGACGGGCAGCCGATCCCCACGTGGGAGAGCGTGGCGGTGGAAGCCGGGCAGACTCTCTTGATGGGACCGGCGGTGGCCGGCGCCCGCGGCTACCTCGCGGTGGCGGGCGGCATCGACGCGCCGGAATGGCTTGGCTCGGCGTCGACCTTCCACAAGGCCGGTGTCGGCGGGCTCGACGGTCACGCTGTAAAGGCGGGGCAGGTGCTCCCGGTGAGGGAGGCCGCAGGCACGCCGGGTCGCCGGGTTGCGGATCGCGCACGGCCGACCTTCCCAGGCGGCAAGACCTGGGAAATCGAGGCGGTGCGTGGCCCCAACGACGACTGGATCGACGACGCCGGCCACGAGCGCTTCACCGAGACCGCCTGGATGCTGGAGGCGCGGAGCGACCGCACCGGCTATCGCCTGCGGGGGCCGGACTGGACCTTCACCGAGAAGGCCACCGACAAGTTGCCGGAGCACGGCGACTTTCCGTCCAACATCATCGACCAGGGCTATCCGCTTGGCGCGGTCAACCTGGGCGGCCAGACGCCCATCATCCTGATGAACGACGGGCCCAGCATGGGCGGCTTCATCTGCCCCTACACGGTGCCGTCCGCCGGCTTCTGGAAGCTCGGCCAGATGAAGCCCAACGAATACATCAAGTTTCGCGAGGTCTCGGTGGGAGAGGCGCAGGAGCTGCGCTTCACCCTGGACGAGACCTGCTCACTCGACAGCATCGAATAAAGGGAGATCGGTCGATGGCGGAGGAGGTTCTGACCCAGGCGCCGGGCAACGTGTGGAAGGTCCTGGTGAAGGAGGGCGATTCGGTCAAGGCCGGGGACACGCTGTTCATCCTCGAGGTGATGAAGACCGAGGTGCCCCACGACGCCGAGAGCGGCGGCACGGTCAAGGCGCTCCACGTCAAGGAGGAGGACGCCGTCGACGTCGGCCAGCTCGCGGTGGAGATCGAATAGGCCGCGCACGGGCGTCGTCGACGGCGGCCGGGGGCTGGGCATGCGGGTTCTGGTGCTCGGTGCCGGGGTCGTCGGCACCGCAGCGGCCTACTTTCTGAACGAGGCCGGCCACGAGGTCACCGTGGTGGAGCGGCAGCCGGGCGCGGGGCTGGAGACCAGCTTCGCCAACGGCGGCATCGTCGGCGCCTACAGCTCCCGGCCCTGGGCGCACCCCGAAGTGCCCCGCATGCTGATCAAGTGGTTCGGGCGCGAGGATGCGCCCTACCTGTTTCGCCTGCGCCCCGACCTCGCCCAATGGCGCTGGGCCATGAGCTTCCTGCGGCACTGCACGCGCGCACAATTCGAGCGCTCCCAGCAGGTCTCGCTCAGGCTCTCCACCTACAGCTACGGCTGCCTGAAGGCGCTGCGGGAGAAGGAGGGGATCGCCTACGACCAGCGGGCGGAGGGGGTGCTTCACCTCTACCGCGATGCCGCGTCGCTGGATGCGTCCTACGCGTACGAGACGCGGATGGCGGACAGCCGCTTCCACCCCGAGCGCCTGGACCGGGACCAGATGCTCGCGGCAGAACCCGCCCTGCAGCAGACTGCGGACCAGTTCGCGGGCGCGACCTATTTTCGGAACGACGAATCGGGTGACGCGCACAAGTTCACCGCGGGGCTTGCCGCGGCGGCGGCCGCGAACGGCGTGACCTTCCGCTTCGGTGAGACGGTGCGGCGCCTGACCGGCGACCGCCGGCGCGTGACCGGGGCCGAGACCGACAAGGGTGCCATCGAGGCCGATGCGGTGGTGATGAGCCTCGCCAGCTACAGCCCGCGCTTTCTCAAGCGCCTCGGGGTTCGGGTGCCGATCTACCCGCTCAAGGGCTATTCGGTGACCATCCCGACAGAGGGCTACAACGGCGCGCCGACCCGTGCCGTCCACGACGGCCACCGGCGCATCGTGATGAGCCGGCTCGGCGATCGCCTGCGCTGTGCCGGGACCGCCGAGCTCGACGGCCACAACGCCACCATTCGTGCCGACCGGGCGACGGCGACGTTGGACGCGGCGATGGCGGTGTTCCCGAGCTGCGGCGACCGCACCAAGGCCGAGCGCTGGATCGGCTTCAGGCCGATGACGCCGGACTGCCTGCCGATCATCGGCAAGACGGCCGTCCCCGGCCTCTACCTGGACACCGGACACGGCAGCACCGGCTGGACATATTCCTCCGGCTCAGGCCGGATCATCGCCGACATCGTCTCGGGCCGGGAGCCCGAGATCGACATGAAGGGCCTCTCGCCGGATCGATTCTAGCCCGCGCCGCTCCCCAGCAGGCGGTCGTAGTGGCCGGCGGTGCGGGCCGTGGTCTCGCGCATCGACTCCTTGAGCGAATCGATATTGGCGACGTCGCAGGCGCGCTCGATCACCGCGAGCAGGGCGGGCGGCGCGGTCGCCTCGACGAAGCGCTCCTCCTCCACGGTCAAGCTCAGGATGCCGTGCAGGTTGCGCCACAGCACCGTCGCGTCCGCGAGACCGCGCGCGGTCTCGGGCTCGATCAACCCGTGCTCGCCCGCCGCCTCGAAGACGGAGACCGGGTCGCCGGCGAGCACCTCCTCGGTCTCGGCCGCATGCAGCAGCTGGAGGTACTGAGCGATGAACTCGGCGTCGATCAAGCCGCCCCGCTTCTGCTCGATATCCCAGATGTCGTCGCCGGGATCGTCGCCGCGCAAGTCCTCGCGCAAGGCCGCGATCTGGGCGGCGAGGTCCTGCGCCTCCCGCGCCTGCCGGAGAGCGGCGCGGCGCGCCTCCTCGAAGCGCTCGCCCAGGTCGCCCTCCGCCCAGACCACGCGCGCGCGGGCGAGCGCCTGGAGCTGCCAGGCCGGAACGTCGGCGCGGAAATGCTCGACGAAGGACTCGAGGGAGGTAACGATGGGCCCGGCGTTGCCGGAGGGGCGCGGGCGCATGTCCACGTCGTAGAGCGTGCCCTCCGCCGTCGCCGCGCGGATCGCCGCGACGTATCGCCGGCTCAGCTGCCCGTAATAGCGGTCGGGCCTGAGCGCCTTGCGCCCGTCGGACTCCCCGGCGCCCGCCGGATGGTCGTACACCAGCATGAGGTCGAGCGGCGCGGTCACCGTCATCTCCCGGCTGCCGAGGCGGCCCAGCGCGACCACGGCGAAGCGGCCGCCGGGCACCCGGCCATGAGAGTCGGCGAAAGCGTTGGCGACGACGGGGAGCGCCGCGCCGAGGCAGGCATCCGCGATGTCGGAGAGCGGCGTCGCGGCCTCGACCGGGAAGAGAAGTCCGCGCAGCATGTGCACGCCGATGTGGAAGATCTTGTCGTTGGCCCAGCGCCGCTCGGAGTCGAGAAAGTCCTGCACGTCGCGCGCGCGGAGCGCCACGTCGGCGAGCTCGGCCTTCATTTCCTCCGTGCCGAACTCGTGCTGGTAGAACACGCGCACGAGGCCGCGCCGCGCGACGGTCGCGAGCTCGGGGCCCAGGTCGTCGGCGTCGGGCACGTCCAGGTCGGAGAACTCGCGGCTGAGCACGCTGTCGAGCAGCATGGGCCGGTGCTCCAGCCAATTGGCGAGGCGGGGGGCCGAGCCCATGATCTCCGTGATCAGGTCGAACAGCTCGGGGTGGGCCGCGAACATGGAGAAAAGGTGGGAGCCGGCGGGAAGGCGCGCGAGAAAGCCGTCGAAGAGCGCGAGCGCCGAATCGGGATCCGGCCAGGCGGCGAAGACGTCCAGGACCGTCGGCAGCAGCTCCACCAGCCGCTCGCGGGCCTCCTCGCTGCGCACTGCGCGGTAGCGGCCCTCGTGCCAGGCCCGCAGCGTCTCGAAGGCGCGCTCCGGATGCGCGTAACCCATGGCCGCGAGCGTCTCCAGCGTGGCGTCGCCGTCGCTGGCGTCGCTGAAGTCGAGGGTGCCTTCTGTCGTGAGCGCGGGCTCCTCCTCGAAGAGCGATGTGTAGTGACGTTCCACCGTGCGCAGGCGGGCGAGCAGCGCCTCGGTAAAGCCGTCGAGCGAGTCGTAGCCCAGGAAGACGGCGACCTGAGCCACGCCGCCCTCGTCGTCCGGCAGGCTGTGGGTCTGCCGGTCGTCCGCCATCTGCAGCCGGTGCTCGACGGTGCGGTGGAAGGTGTAGGCCTCCATCAGCTCGTCTACCGCCTGGCGGCGCACGTGGCCGGCGGCGACGAGCCCGTCGAACGCCTCCCGCGTGCCGCGCACGCGCAGCGCAGGATCGCGCCCGCCCCAGATGAGCTGCTGGGTCTGCGCGAGGAACTCGATCTCGCGGATGCCGCCCCGCCCCAGTTTGATGTTGTGGCCGACCACGGCGACCTGCCCGACGCCGCGGTGAGCGTCGATCTGGCGCTTGATCGAGCGGATGTTCTGAATGGCGGCGAAATCGAGGTGCCGGCGCCAGACGAAGGGCTGCAGCCTGTCGAGGAAGCCGTCGCCGGCCTCGATGTCGCCGGCCACGGGCTTCGCCTTGATCATGGCGGCCCGCTCCCAGTTCTCGCCGGTGGTGGCGTAGTAGGCCTCGGCGGCGCGGACCGAGAGGGCCGCGGCGGTCGAGCCGGGATCGGGGCGGAGACGGAGGTCGGTGCGGAACACGTAACCGTCGGCGGTCCGCTCGTCCATGATCGTGACCAGGTGGCGGGCGAGGCGGGCGAAGATCTGCTGCAGCCCGTCGCCGCTCGGGTCGGACGCGATCTCCTCGTCGAAGAGGACGATGATGTCGACGTCGCTCGAATAGTTGAGCTCGCCCGCGCCGAGCTTGCCCATGCCGAGGATGATGAGACCAGAGCCCTGCTCTGGCGACTCTGGATCGGGCAGGGCGAGCTTGCCGCGATCGTGCAAGTTGCGCAGCAGGTGGGCGCAGACGGCGCTGAGCGTGACCGAGGCGATATCGGAGAGCGCGCCGGTGACCCGCTCCAGCGGCCAGACCGCGGCGATGTCGGCCATGCCGATGGCGAGGCTCGCGCGGCGCTTCGCCACGCGCAGGCGCTTCATCACCTGCTGGCGCGATTCGTCGCCGAGGACGCTGGTATCCGCTGCCATGGCACGGGCGGCGGAATAGGCGGCGTCCGGCCCCTGCTCGATCAGCAGCCGCGCAAAGTCCTGGTCGGCGGTGAGGCAATGGCTGAGGTAGCGGCTGTTGCCGAAGAGCGCGGCGAGCAGCGCGTTGGCGGTGGCATCGCCCTCGCATGCCTCGGCGAAAGCGATGAGGCCGTCGTCCTCGCTCCGCGCTGCGTTGTCGCGCCAGCGCTCCCAGCACAGTGCAAGCGCCGCCTCGTCCGCAGGTAGGGGAGGCCGCGCCGCTTCCTTCCATTCAGACGCTATGTTCACGGGCACTCTCGGGCCATCATGCAACCGAGCCCCGGACGAAGGGGGCAGGTGAGGGGGAGGAGTTCGTCATGCCGAAGGTCATGGCCAACGGAATCAATATGTACTACGAGCTGATGGGCAAAGGCGACCCGCTGGCGCTGATCGGCGGCTCGCTCTTCGGGCGCCAGAACTTCGCGATGGTGTGGGAAGGGCTCGCCGAGTCGTTCCAGCTCATCAGCTACGACCAGCGGGGCTATGGGCAGACCGACCGGCCCCTGATGCGCTATGACCTCGACATCTGGGCGGACGATCTGGCGGCGCTGCTCGACCAGCTTCAAATCGAACGGGCGCACGTGATGGGGACGTCGGCCGGCGGCATGATCGCGCTGAAGTTCGCGGCCAAACATCCCGACCGCTGCATCGGCGTGGTCAGCGACTGCGCCTTTGCGAAGTGCGACACCATGCGGCGGATCATGTTCCGCACCTGGCGCCACATGGCGCAGACCTGGGGCTGCGGCCCCGAATTCGCCGATCACGTGGTGACACAGGCCGTCGGCGCCGATTACCTCGACGGGCCCAACGGCCAGCCGCTGATCGAGATGGTGCGCACCATCGTGGGGCTGAATGCGGTGGAGACGGTGGTCCAGGCCTGCATCGCCATGGAGGAGATGGACCTGCGCGAGGACTGCAGGAAGATCAAAAACCCGACGCTGGTGATCACGGCGGCGAAGGACATGCTGACCCCCATGGTGACCGGGCCCGACGGCGCCGGTGCGCAATGGGTCGTGGATAACGTGCCGGGCTGCGAGGCGATCGTCTACGACGACATCGGCCATGCCGACCTGGTCGAATGCCCGGAGAAGACCATCGCGTCGGCCACCGCCTTCCTCCACCGCGCGAAGGAGAAGGTGCTGGGCTAGGCGAGGAGGCGTGGTGGCTGGCATACGCGGGCTGTGGTAGACAGCGGCCGATGGAGTCCCCGGCCGGCTGGAGGAGCGGATATGGCGACGAACGGCTCCGGTGAGGGACGGCGCGAGAGCGTCGGTGTCAGGGTCGGTAGCGTCACGATCGGCGGCGGCGCGCCGATCGTCGTCCAGTCCATGACCAACACCGATACCGAGGACGCCCGCGCCACGGCGGAGCAGGTCAAGGCGCTGGCCGATGCGGGCTCCGAGATCGTGCGCATCACCGTCAACACGCCCGAGGCCGCCGCCGCAGTGCCGGAGATTCGCGAGCGGCTGGAGGCGGCCGGGTGCCAGGTGCCGCTGGTCGGCGACTTTCACTACAACGGCCATCGCCTGCTCACCGAGTACCCGGCCTGCGCCGAGGCGCTCGCCAAGTACCGGATCAATCCGGGAAACGTCGGCTTCCGCGAGAAGCGCGACCGGCAGTTCCAGACAATGATCGAGGTCGCGCTCAAGTACGACCGGCCTGTGCGCATCGGGGTCAACTGGGGCAGCCTCGACCAGGACCTGCTGGCCCAGCTCATGGACCGGAATGCGGCCCGGCCCGAGCCCAAGGACGCCGCCGGGGTCATGCGCGAGGCGCTGGTCGAGTCGGGCCTGCGCAGTGCGGCGCTGGCCGAGGAGACCGGGCTCGCGCGGGACAAGATCGTGATCTCGGCCAAGGTCTCGCAGGTGCAGGACCTGATCGCCGTCTACGGCGAGCTCGGCGCGCGCAGCGACTATGCGCTCCATCTCGGGCTCACCGAGGCTGGCATGGGCTCCAAGGGCATCGTGGCGTCCACCGCCGCGCTCTCGGTGCTGCTGCAGCAGGGCATCGGCGACACCATCCGCATCTCGCTCACGCCTGAGCCTGGCGGCGACCGCACCCAGGAGGTGATCGTCGCGCAGGAAATTCTGCAGACCATGGGGTTCCGCTCCTTCGTGCCCCTGGTGGCGGCGTGCCCCGGATGCGGGCGCACCACGAGCACGGTGTTCCAGCAGCTCGCCGAGCGGATCCAGGACTATGTACGCCGGCAGATGCCGGTCTGGCGCGAGACCTACGAGGGGGTCGAGACCATGCAGCTCGCCGTCATGGGCTGCATCGTCAACGGCCCCGGCG
>JAPPKP010000200.1 GCA_028819955.1 Rhodospirillaceae bacterium
ACGCCCCCGTCGGCCCCTGGTTCTTGAGGCGCTCGTAGCACTCGACGCCGAGCTTCGTGTCGTAGCGGTACTCGCACTCCTCGAAGGCGAGCGCGACGCCGTTGACGCCGCCGTCGCGTTCGTTGATCAGCGTGTAATAGTCGAGGGCCCCGTTTGCCGCCGGAATGCCGTTGGGCGCGTAAGGCCCGGTCCGGTAGACGAGCAGGGGAATGAACTGCTCGTCCTGCGCCTGAGCCTCGCCGCTGGTGAAAGTCGTCGTGGTCGCCACGGAAAGTCCGCCGGCAACCACCGCCGCAGCCAGCACTCCGCTCACGCCGCGACGCAATCCGTTCCTCAATGCCATTTCCATCCTCCCGCGTCAGAACCAAGCGCGCCCGGAGGACGCGCCGCTCGTTCCGCGCGCAACGTAGCACGGAGAAGCGCCTGCGACCATTTTTTGCGCGGAGATTTTCCTTCCCTACGTAGTGATACCGATACGCTGCAAACCGGGTCGAAAATAGCCGCTTCGACGGCAAAGGGGCGCGAGCCCTGCGGCCCGCGCCCCCACTCTCGTCACCAGGATCGCAAGGCGACCTCGCGGTGATCTCGCGGCCCTGACCTGTCTTGACGCCCCGTTACGAGGCCTTGCGGTCGATCCGCTTCCGGCCGCCGGTCTCGATGGCGATCTTGCGCGCCTTGAGCGCTTCGGGGAGCTCGCGCACCAGGTCGATGTGCAGCAATCCCTTGTCGAGCGCAGCCCCGGTCACCTGGATGTGATCGGCGAGGTTGAAGCGCCGCTCGAACGCGCGGGTGGCGATGCCCCGGTGGAGATAGCTCTCGTTCGCGCCATTCTCCTTGGCGAGCTTGCCCGCGACGGTGAGCAGGTTCTCCTTCACCTCGATGCCGATCTCGTCGTCGCCGAAGCCGGCGACGGCCAGCGTCACGCGGTAGGCGTTCTCGCCCATCTTCTGGATGTTGTAGGGCGGATAGGTCGGCGCGGTCTCGCTCGGCAACTGCTCGAGCATCCGGGCCATCCGGTCGAAACCGACCGTGGTGCTGAAGAGCGGGGAAAGATCGAATGCACGCATGGTGTGACTCCTTTTCGTAAGCAAGTCTTCTAGTGGTCCGCCGTCATGGCCGGACCGGTTCCGTACCCTGTCGGGGGCCCACTCTGCGGCACCCCCTCGGGCAGCCCTGAGATGGTGATGGCGCGCGGGAGTTTCAAGGGCCCGCCAGCGGCGCTGGACCTGCGCGCGGCGGTGCGCCACGGTGGGCGCCATGGCGGACCCCCCTGCCCTGCGCGACGGCTCCACGCCCGGCGTCCACGCCGCGGCGTTCGTCGCCATGTTCCTGATATCGTTCAGCTATCCGATCGGCGAGGCGATCGCCAACGAGCTGGACACGGGCGTCCTGCTGTTCCTCCGTTTCGTGCTGGCGCTCGCGATCTTCGGGCCGCTGGTCGCCTGGCGCCACGGCCTCCGCTGGCCAAGCTGGCGGGTGCTTGCCGGCTATGCTGCGATCAGCACCTCGCTCGCCGCATTCTTCTGGTGCCTGTTCTACGGCCTGCGCTTCACCAGTGCGCTCAACACCGGCGCCATCTCCACCCTGATTCCGGGCCTCACGGCGATCGGCGGTGCGATCCTCGTCGGCGAGCGGCTCGGGTGGCACCGCATTGCGGCCCTTGGCATCGGCTTGATCGGCGCGCTCTGGGTGGTGTTTCGCGGCGACTGGGACCGCTTCGTCGGGCTCGACCTCAACACCGGCGACCTGATCGTGTTCGCGGGCTGCGTCGTGATGGGCTTCTACAGCCCGTTGGTCAAGCGCTTCCACCGGGGCGAGCCAGTGATGGTCATGACCTTCTGGATCATGGCCCTCAATGCCCTATGGTTCCTGCTGCTCGCCAACAGCGCGCTGTGGACCATGGAATGGAGCGCCGTCCCGCCCTTCGCCTGGGGCGGCGTCGCCTGCATCGCGATCCTCTCGACCGTGATCTCGTTCTTCCTGATTCAGTGGAGCACGATCAGGATCGGCCCGACCCGGGTCCAGTCTTACAGCTACGTACTGCCGGCCTTCGTGCTCGCCATCGACTGGGCGCTCGGCAAGGGCCTGCCGACGACGCTCACCATCCCCGGCATCGTCATCGTGCTGGCGGCAAGCCTGGTGATCCAGCGCGGCGAGGTGTTTGCGGGCCGATCCGCGAGCAGCGCACGCCCCTAACCCCGATCCCTCGCTGGGGTCACAGCCTGCGGCGCTCGATTCCGACAAGGCCGGCCGTGATGGCGAGGCCGATGGCCGGGCAGATCAGCATGGACCACCAGGCAGCCTCCCAGCTGCCGAAGCCGCCGACCACGACCGCCATCAGCGGCGGCCCCAGAAGCATGCCGATCGCGGCCCCCTGGACCATGAAGCCGTTGGCCATTGCCACGAGATCGGGCTTCGGCGCATGCACGGCCGCGCCGGCGTAGGTGGCCACAGGCAGGATGCCGCTGCCGGCGCTGAAGACGATCGCCAGCGGAATCTTGGCATCGTCCGGCACGGAGCCCGCGAGGATCAGGACGCCGGTCACGGCCATAATGACGTTGGCCGCGCCCACCAGGGCGTGGCGCGGTACGCCCCGCTGCATCAGCCAGCCGCCGACCATGTTGCCGGTGACGTTCATGCCCACCACCAGCGCCGAGAAGAGCGCCGCCCCGATGGGCCCGCGTCCCTGCGTCTCGATCAGGAAGGTCGGCAGCCACGCGGCGATGGCGAACCACTGGACCGTGAAGAGCAGGAAGGCCCCGCCGTAGAGCCAAAGCGCGCCGACCGGCAGCGTCGCCCGTGCACCGGCCCAATCGAAACCCGCGTCCGGATCGCGCTGCGGCTGCTCGGGCCAGCGCCGGCGCGTCGTGCCGATCACCGTCAGCACCGCCGCGACCAGCGCCGCGCCGGCGGAGAGCCACCAGAGGCTGCGCCAGCCCAGCGGCTCGGCGAGGAAGGGCGCCACCAGCATCGCAAGTGCCATCCCGCCCGGCATGTAGCCGCTCCAGATGCCGAGCGCGAGGTCCCGGTCCTCGGGCCGCGTGGCGTCGACCGTCATCTTGGGCGCGGCGGCCACCATGGTGGCGTAGCTGATTCCCTCGAAGACGCGGACCGCGAGCAGCATGGCCCCGCTGGTCGCGAGCGCGCCGGCGATTCCGCTGAGCACGAGAACGAGTATGCCCGTGAGCAGCAGCGCCCGCGCACCGACGCGCCCCCCGGCCATCCCTGTCAACACGCCGAAGCCCGCGCCGAAGGCGAAGTAGATGGAGGCGAGCCAGCCGGCGGCGACCCTGTCCAGCCCGAACTCGTCGGAGACCAGCCCGATGGTGGGCGGCACCTTTCCGACCGCATAGCCGGCGACGACGCTCGCCAGTATGACCACCGAGACGACGTCCCATCGGGTGCGCGTCAAGCCGGCGGCCGCTGCGCCTTCATTGTCCGTCACGACGCCGCTTGCCCTCGCTTCGTCCGCACCGGCCAAGCGGCCCGTCGGCTAACGCCAGGGGCCGCAGGCGGCGAGCGCCTGCGTGTCCTCGTAGGCGTCCCAGACGGCGATCCTGCCGTCCCGCACGGTGAACACCCAGCACCACTTCGCGCGGTAGTGCTTGCCGCTGATCTTGGACGATCCGGCCTCCTCGCCGTTGACGGAGACGGTCTCGCCGTCGACGACCCAGGCCTTGATGACGTGCTCGTGCATGGCAAGCGCCGCCGGCATGACCTGGAAGTACTCCTCGATCGCCGCCCTGCCCTGCCATCGTCCCGCCCAGGGCAGGTCGCCGCCGCCCGGCATGTCGATCACCGCGTCGTCGGTGAACATGGCCACGATGGCGGCGGCGTCCCCGCCCGCGAGCTGGCCGAGAAAGCCCTCCACGACGCGTCTTGCAGACATCGGCATTGCTCCTTAGTCACGGGCGCGTG
Organism: Rhodospirillaceae bacterium; assembly: GCA_028819955.1. Next base: position 3,919 of record JAPPKP010000200.1, read on the forward strand.
GAACCCGCACGTGGGCGATCCTGCATGTGTCTTAGCACCCTAAATGCTTCTTTGCGATGAATCGCACCCGATCCGCCGGCGCGAATGTGCGGCCGCCGTCTCCCGAACCGGGTCCCGTGACCGGGCCGCAGCCCGCCCGCCATCCGGCGCTGCTGGCTCTGGCGGGCCTCCTCTCGCTGGCGGTCGGCATCGGCATCGGACGCTTCGCCTACACGCCGATCCTGCCCTACATGAGCGCCGGCCTCGACCTCGCCAAGTCGGAGGCGGGCCTGATCGCCTCGGCCAACTACCTGGGCTACCTCCTGGGCGCACTCGGGGCGGCCTGGCGGGCGGTACCTGGCGATCCGCGCTTCTGGCTGCTGGGCGCGCTCGCGGTGAGCGGGCTCAGCACCGGTGCCACGGCGTTCACCACGAGCCTTGGCGTGTTCTTGCTCCTGCGCTTCGTGGGCGGCGTTGCCGGCGCCTTGGTGATGGTGCTCGCGTCCTCCCTGGTGATGGACCGGCTCGCCGCCGCCGGCCGCGACGGATGGGCCGCCGTCATGTATGCCGGGGTGGGCAGCGGCATCGCGATCTCCTCCCTGGCGGTGCCGGCGGCGGCATCGGGAGACAGCGACTGGCAAAGCCCGTGGTTCTTCAGCGGCGCGCTCTGCCTCGCGCTCTCGATTCCGGTCGCGCTGTTGCTGCCGCGGCCGCGTGCGCCGGCGCGGGCAGCGCGAAGCGCCCGGACCGGCACGGGGAACGGCGCGCTGCTCCGGCTGATCGTCGCCTACGGCCTGGTCGGCTTCGGCTACGTCATCACCGCCACCTTCGTCGCTGACATGGTGCGCGCCGATCCCGTGCTGCAGCCGGCGGAGCACTGGGTCTGGCTCTGCGTCGGGCTGACGGCGGCGCCCTCGGTGGCGCTCTGGGGCTGGGCCGGGCGGCGCTGGGGCAACGAGCGCGCCTTCGCCCTCGGCTGCCTGGTGGAGGCTGTGGGCGTCGCGCTCAGCGTGCTGGGCGGCGGCATCTGGTCGATCCTGCTCGCGGCCGGGCTGCTCGGCGGGACCTTCGTCGGCTTGACCGCGATCGGTCTGATCGAGGCCCGCCACCGCTCGGGCGGCGACCCGCGCCGTATTCTGGCGCTGATGACCGCGGCCTGGGGGCTGGGCCAGATGGTGGGTCCGACGCTCGCCGGCGTGCTCTTCGACGCGCTGGGCGGCTACCTGGTGCCGTCGCTGCTGGCCGCAGCCGCGCTCGCCGTCGCCGCCGTGCTGGTCGCGAGCCTCTCGTGGCGCACAAGCGCCGCGTGAACGGGCGGGCGGCTGGCCGAAACGGCTGGACGGATCGCCGAATTGCTGGCTTGCTTCGCTTCGGCTCGAGACGACGAAGAGGACAGATCCGTGGCCCTGAACGACGCGCGCGGCGTGCCGACATCGGCGACCAATCCCAAGAGCCTGGAGATTCTGGAGACGGCGATACGCCAGTTCCAGTGCTACCGGGGCGATGCGGTCGAGACCGTCGACCGGGCGCTGGCGAACGACCCGGACTTCGTGGCGGGGCATATCTTCCGCGCCGAGATGCACGCCATGCTCTGGGAGAAGACCGTGCTTCCAGAGGTCGAGGCGGAGCTCGGCCGCCTCGACGCGCTCGCCGGCACGGCCACGGAGCGCGAACGCGCCCACATCGCGGCGATTGCGGATTGGGCCGCCGGCGATTGGGACGGGATGTCGGCACGGCTCGACCGCATCGTCGCCGACGAGCCGCGCGACGTGGTGGCGCTACAGGTCGGCCATCTCTCCGACTTCTTCCTCGGCAACCGGGACAACCTGCGCGGCCGCGTCGCCCGTGCGCTCCCGGCCTACACCAGGGACGACCCGGGATACGGCTTCCTGCTCGGCATGGCCGCCTTCGGCCTGGAGGAATGCGGCGACTACGGCGCGGCGGAGGAAGCCGGGCGGCAGGCCATCGACCTGGAGCCGGACGACTGCTGGGCGCAGCATGCGGTTTGCCACATCATGGAGATGCAGGCCCGGCAGGAGGAAGGAATCGCCTTCATGGAAGGGCGCCGGGCCCACTGGGCGCAGGACGACAACGCCTTCGCCTTCCACAACTGGTGGCACGTCGCGCTCTTCAATCTCGACAACGACCGCTTCGACCGCGTGCTCGAAATCTACGACGCGGCGATCCGGCCCGAGTCTTCGGAGGTCCAGCTGGAGATGCTCGATGCCGCTGCGCTGCTTTGGCGCCTCCGCCTGCGCGGGATCGACGCGGGCGATCGTTTTGAGAAACTCGCCGCGACCTACGAGGCGCTTGCCGAGCACGGCTTCTACGCGTTCAACGACATGCACGCGATGATGGCCTACGTCACGACCGGCCGGGACAAAGCCGCCGACGCTCTGGAGCGGGCGGCGGCAGAGGAGGCGCAGGGCACGGGCAGCAACGCTCGCATGACCCGCGAGGTGGGGCTCCCCATCTTGCGTGCGATCCGCGCCTTCGGCGCCGGGCGCTATGGCGAGGCGGTGGACCTGCTGATGCCCGTCCGTTACCGGGCGCAGGCCTTCGGCGGCAGCCACGCCCAGCGCGACATCGTCCACCGCACGCTGATCGAGGCGGCGATCCGCGACGGCCAGCACGGCCTCGCCCAAGCCCTCGCGAACGAGCGCATGTCGCTGAAACCGGACTGCCCGTTCAGTCGCTCACTCGGAGAGCGCGCTCGGGCGATGGCGAACTAAGGCCGCACCGGGAAACTCGTCGGCCCCTTGAGGCGGGGCAGCAGCGGCTGGACGCGGGCGATCCAGTCGCAGAGCACGGGGCGGGTCTCGCGCGGGTCGATGAGGTCGTGGAAGGAGAAGCTCTCCGCGCGCGGCACCGGGGACTGCCGCTCCAGCATCTCCTGCTCAAGCCGTTCGCGCTCGGCGACGGGGTCGTCCGCCTTGGCGATCTGGCGGCCGAAGGCCACCGCCACGCCACCCTCGACCGGGAGCGCGCCCATCTCGGCCGAGGGCCAGGCGACGACGAACCCGTCCGGCCCGAAATGCGCGGCCACGGCGACGCCGTGCGCCTTGCGCACGATAACCGACGCCCAGGGCACCACGGAGCTCGCCGCCGCCAGCACCGCGGCCGTGCCGAAGCGGATCGTGCCGGCCTTCTCCGCCTTCGTCCCCAGCATGAAGCCGGGCTCGTCCACCAGGCTCACGATCGGCAGGTGGAAGGTGTCGCAGAGCTCGATAAAGCGGCGCGTCTTCTGGGAGCCCGCTGCGGTCATCGCGCCGGCCAGGTGCCAGCAGTCGTTGGCGAGCACGCCGACCGGCTGGCCCCTGAGCCGGGCGAGGCCGGTGATCGTGCCCTGCCCATAGAGCCGGCCGATCTCGAAGAACGAGCCCACGTCCAGCACCAGCGCGATCAAACGCCGCATGTCGTAGAGCTTGCGCCGGTTGCGCGGCACGATCTCGATCAGCTCTTCGGCACGCCGGTCAGCCGGATCGTCGGCCTCCGTGCAAGGCGGGAGCTCCCAGACATTCGGCGGCAAGTAGCTCAGGAAGCGGCGGATCTCGGCGAAGGCCGCAGGCTCGTCCGCCACCAGGTTGTCGACGACGCCGTTCCTGGCATGCACCTCGGGCCCGCCGAGCGCCTCCTTGCTCGGGCGCCGGCCAAGCGCACGCGCGACCACGGCGGGGCCCGCGACCAGGATTTGCGAATTCTCGGCCATCACCGAGAAGTGCGAGGCCACCAGGCGCGCCGCAGGCAGGCCCGCGACCGCGCCGAGCCCTGCCGAGGCGACCGGCACGGTGGCCATCGCGTGCGCCACGGAGGCGAAGCGCGGCGGGGTGTTGACCGGCGTGCCCACCGTCTTGGAGCCGGGGCCGGCCACGCTGCCACCGGCACCCTGGTGCAGGCGCACCAGGGGCACGCGGTAGGTGCAGGCGAGTTCCTCCGCATAGACGCTCTTTCGCAGGCCGGCTTCGTTGGGCGAGCCGCCCCGGAGGGTGAAATCCTCGCCGCCGATCACGCAGCGGCGCCCGTCGACCGTGCCGAAGCCGAGCACGAAGTTGGCCGGCGAGAAATCCACGAGCCGCCCGTCTTCGTCGCGGGTCGCATCGCCCGAGGCGCCGCCCAGCTCCTGAAAGGAGCCGTCGTCGAGCATGGCGTCGATCCGCTCGCGGATCGTCAGCAGCCCCCTGGCGTGCTGTCGGGCGACGCCCTCCTCCCCGCCCTGCGCCTGGGCGAGCGCCCGCTTGCGCGCAAGCTCGTCGACCTCCTTCTCCCAGCTCATACGGAAACCACGGGGCTCAGGCGACGACGCCGGCGTCGTGCAGCGCGGCGATCTCGCTGGCGGAAAGACCGGCCTCGGCGAGCAGCTCCTCCGTGTGCTCGCCGAGCATGGGCGCGCCGCGCCGGATCGAGCTGGGGGTTGCCTCGAAGCGCGCCGCGGGCCGCGCCTGGCGCATCTTGCCCGCGACAGGATGATCGAGCTCGACCAGCGTGCCGGCAGCGGCGACCTGCGGGTGCTCGACCAGCGCGGTCCGGGTCAGCACCGGGGCGCAGGGCACGCCTTCGGCCTCCAGCCGCTCCATCCACTCGTCGGTGGTCCGTGTGCGCAGCACCTCCTGGGTGAGCGAGAGGCGATCGTCGATATTCTCGTCGCGCAGCGCCGGCGTCTTGAAGCGCGCGTCCTCCAGCCACTCCGGCCGCTCCAGCGCGCGCGTGAGGCCGACCCACTCGCGGTCGCTCATCACCGCGACGCTCATGTGGCCGTCCTTGGTCTCGTAGATCAGGTCGATGAAGCTCGCCGCCCGCTGCTCCGTCGGCGCCTGCTCCAGGAAGGTCTGGCCGCCCATGTCCGACGCCCACAGGAACGAGACGACGGCATCGAGCATGGAGAGGCGCACGTGCTGAGCCTGGCCCGTGCGCTCGCGGGCAAGGAGCGCGGCGGTGACGGCCTGCGCCGCGGTCACTCCCGTCAGCTTGTCGGGCAGGATCGTGCGCACGAGGCGGGGGCGAGCGTCGTCGGAACCGCCCTGGACAGAGGCCAGGCCCGACGCGGCCTGGATGATCGGGTCATAGACCCGCTTGTCCGCATAGGGGCCGGTCTCGCCGAAGCCGTTGATCGAGACGTAGACGATCTCGGGGCTCGCGGCCCGAATGTCGGGCTCGGCGACCCCCAGCCTCTCGACCACGCCCGGCCGAAAATTTTGGATAAAGACATCGGCACTCGCGGCGAGCCGAAGCACAGCGTCGCGCCCGCGCGGGTCCTTCAGGTTGACGGCGATGGAGCGCTTGTTGCGGTTGACGTTGAGAAAGCCCGAGGCGAGTCCGTTGGATCGGTTGCTGCCCGTGCGCGTGTGATCGCCCTGGCCGATGGTCTCCACCTTGATCACCTCGGCGCCCTGGTCGCCCAGCATCATGGTGGCGAAGGGGCCCGAGACCATCGACGTGAGGTCGATGACGCGGTAGCCGTCGAGCGGTCCTGGCACTTGTCGTCTCCTCGCTGTGCCGATTGGCACAATCGTATCAGGGAAGTAGCGTCACTTACCTTATCGGCCGGAGGGCGTGCGCTTCTTCAACTCGATCGGTTGGCCGTGGGGGGTGTGAACGGTCGCCTCGGTCCAGTCATGCTTGAGGCCGACAAGCTCCGCTTCGGACCCGAGCCCCTTGTCGATCACCAGCTTCTCGAGCGCGTTCAGCCAGTGCTCGTAGTAGCGATCGCCGAGATCGGGATCGCCTCTCTGCTTTGCCGCCGCGATCTCGGCCGAGAGGTAGTCGACCCATTCCGACCAGGTGAACTTGCCGGCCTCCGACAGCCGGACCGCCATGGCAAAGGCGGTCGCCTCCCACGGCTCCTTGAAGACCGGCCCGTCTTC
>JAPPKP010000012.1 GCA_028819955.1 Rhodospirillaceae bacterium
GGCTTCGAGCGCGCGTACTTCGTGGACTTCGCGCCCCAGACCGGCGTGCGCCAGACCCGCCTGCTCGAAGGCGAGTACGTGGTCACCAAGCGGGACGTGAAGGAGCGCGTGCACTTCCACGACAGCGTCTGCCGGGGCCGGGACTACTACACCCCCTACCGGGCACTGCTGCCCCGGGGCGTGGAGCAGCTGCTCGTTGCCGGCCGCCATTATTCGGCGACGTCGCAGGCCCAGAAGATCAGCCGCGAGATTCCACCTTGCATGGCCATGGGCGAGGCCGCCGGTATCGCCGCCGCCCAGGCGCTCGATGCCGGCATCCTGGTGCGCGATGCCGATGTGCGCGGCATCCAGAGGCAGATGCGGGCCCAGGGCGCCGACCCCGGCGACCGGCCGGCCGCGAACGCGCTCGTGACGGAGGCCGCCTGATGTCGCACGAGGCAGGCGCTACCGGCGACCGTCCCCTCCCTCTCGACGGTGTGCGGGTGCTCGATTTCACCCAGGTGATGATGGGGCCGTGCTGTACCCAGATGCTGGGCGACTACGGCGCCGACGTGATCAAGATCGAGCGCATCGGCATCGGCGATATTTCGCGCTGGAGCGTGGGCGAGGACCCGGACGGGGGCAACAACCCGGTCTTCGCCAGCCTGAACCGCAACAAGCGGAGCGTCGCGCTCGACCTGAAGTCGGAGGCGGACCGTCAGGCCGCGTTGCGGCTCGTCGAGAGCGCCGACGTGGTCGTGAGCAACTTCCGCTCCGGCGTGATGGAGCGCATGGGCTTCGGCTACGACGACCTGCGCCGACTCAACCCGCGCATCATCTGCGCCGTCGGCACCGGCTTCGGCTCGGAAGGCCCTTACGTGCACAAGGGCGGCCAGGATGTGCTGGCCCAGGCCATGAGCGGCGCGATGCACCGCCGCGCCGACCCGGGCCTGCCGCTCTCTATCTACCCCACCGCCCTCGCGGACTACAGCGCCGGCATGCACATGGTGCAGGGTATCCTGCTCGCGCTGCTGCAGCGGGAGAAGACCGGGGAAGGCCAGCAGGTTGCGGTCTCGCTCTACAACTCCATGCTGGCGATGCAGATGCAGGAAGCGGCGATGTGGATGATGCGCGGCCGTGAGCTGAACTGGGCCGCCATGCCGCTCTCCGGCGTGTTCGAGACCACGGACGGCGCCGTCGTCATGGTGGGGGCGTTCAAGGAGAACCCCCTGCGCGACATCTGCCAGGCGCTGGGGATCGACGATCTCTCCTCCGATCCCTGCTACGCCACCCTGGAGCAGCAGACGCTTTACCGGGCCGAGCTGCAGGCGATTTTCCGGGAGGGCTTCGCCGGCAACACTACCGCACACTGGCTGGCGCGGCTCGAGGAAGTGGACATCCTGTGTGCCCCGGTGGTGACGTTGGAGGACGCCCTGGCGAACCCGCAGACCGCCTGCAACCGCATGATCGTGGAACTCGATCCGACAGCGGGCGGGCCGGTGCGTCTCGTGGCCTCCCCCATCGAGATGTCGGCGGCGCCGTTCGCCGTTCGCCGTGCGCCGCCGAAGTTGGGTGAGCACAATGACGAGGTGCTGCCCCCTGCACGCGCCAGCGAGCACGCGGCGTGAGCATCGATTTCGAAGTCTCCGACGGCGTCGCCAGGGTCACGCTGAACCGCCCGGAGCGCCTGAACGCCATCGACTCCGCCGCCGACGCCGCGCTCCACGGCATCTGGAACGCGATCGACGAGGACCCGGCGATCCGCTGTGTCGTGCTCACCGGCGCGGGAGGCGCCTTCTGCGCGGGTGCGGACATGAAGGAGGACGGCCCCGGCGGCCTCGCCTACTGGGCCGGCACCGGGGACCACGGCTTCGGCGGCATCGCGCTCGGCGGCCGCTTGTCCGTCCCCGTCATCGCCAGGGTGAGCGGCGTCGCGCTCGGCGGCGGCTTCGAGATGGTGCTGGGCTGCGACCTCATCGTCGCCGCCGAGGGCGCATCCTTCGGCCTGCCCGAACCGCGGGTCGGCCGCCTGCCGCTCGACGGCATGATCCTCTTGCCTCGCCTGATCCCGCGGGCGCAGGCCATGGGCATGCTGATGACCGGCCGGCGTATCAGCGCAGTGGAGGCGCTCGAATGCGGCCTCATCAATCAGGTGGTGCCGGATGACCAGCTCGACGGCGCCGTCCAGTCATGGATCGACGACATCGTGGCGTGTGCGCCACTCAGCCTGAAGGCCATCAAGCGCTCCGCGAACGACACGGCGCACCTGACGATCCGGGAAGCCCGCAACGCCCGTCTGCCGAGCCTCGTCGAGGCGCTGCAGAGCCGGGATGCGGAGGAAGGCGTCGCAGCCTTCCGGGAGAAGCGCGCGCCCGTGTGGAGCGGAGACTGAGGCCCGGCGCCGATGCACGCGGCGGTGCTGCGCTACTTCGAAGCGGTGGCCGAGGACGGGTCGATCCGCCGCGCGTCGGAACGCCTTCACATCTCGCCGTCCGCCGTCAACCGACAGATTCTAAAGATCGAGGGCTACTTCGGCACTCCGCTGTTCGAACGGCGGCCCGACGGAATGCGGCTGACCGACGCCGGACGGCTCGTGCTACACCACGCCCGGACGACACTGCACGACTTTACCCGGCTGCGTGGCGAGATCGACCAACTGCGCGGTATCGTCAGCGGCGACGTGACCGTCACCACCTTGGACAGCCTGAACGTGCAATTCCTGCCGGAGGCGCTGGCCGAGTTCATCGCCGCGCACCCGGCGGTGCAGATCCGGGTCACGGCGTGCGATCCCGTCGCGACCATGCAGGCGGTTGCCCAGGGGAACGCGGATCTCGGCCTGACGTTCTCGCCGGCCCTGCGTCGCGGGATCGCGGTGCTCAAGGACGTTTCCTGCCCCATGTGCGCCATCATGGCTCCGGATCATGCGCTGGCGGCCCGCAAGAGCGTTTCGCTGGACGAGTGCGGCGCCTACCCGCTGATGTACCAGGATCATTCCGGCTCCATGCAGCTCTTCTTCGGAGAAGGGATGGAGGCGTTCAAGAACGCGCACAAGCCCGTGGCGATCTCCAACACCCTGGCCGTTCTGAAGCGGCTCTTGTTGCGCGGAGTCGGGATCGCGTTCTATACGCGCCTGGGGTTCACGGAAGAGCTGGCCAGCGGCCGACTGGTCGCGGTTCCGCTTAAGGACGACCGGTTGTCACGTCTGCGGCTTTGCCTGATTGCGCCGTCCGAGCGCTTGCCGACGCTGGCTGCTCAGGCCATGGCGGAGCACCTGCAGGAAGCTCTGGTTCGCTTCGCCGCTGCGCGGGAGTGATTCGTTTTTTTCTCCAAGCTCGCAGCGCTATGCGCTTAGCGCTTCCGCCGGTGTCGGTGCCTGGCCGTCGTATGCACCCCAGACGGACTGGTCGAACTGGACGACCGAGCCGGTCATCATGCCGCTGTCGTCGGAAACGACCCAGAGCACGGCGCGCGCGATCTCGGCGGGATCGAGCAGCCGGCCGAAGGGCAGCGTGGCCGCGGCTTTGTCGATGAAGTCGGGATCGCCCGATTCCTCGGCCTGGAGCCTGCGTTCGTTGTCCGAGTTGGTCCAGCCGATGTTGAGCTGGTTCACGCGGATGCGGTTGCGCATGAGCGCGAAGCCCGCGTTCCGCGTGAGCGTGGCAAGCGCACCCTTGGAGGCGGAGTAGGGTGCGAGGAAGGGTTGCCCGGCGTGCGCCGAGGTCGAGCCGATATTGACGATCACACCGGGGATGCCCTCGCGGATCATGATCTTCGCCGCGTCCTGCATCAGGAAGAAGGGGGCGCGAACGTTCACGGCGAACATCGTGTCGAAGAGCTCGGGCGACGTGTTCAGAAGGTTGCCCCGTGTGGACATGCCCGCCGCATTGACCAGGATGTCGACCCGGCCGAAGCGCGCGTCCGCCTCGGCCATGATCCGGCGAACATCCTCCATGACGGCGAGCTCGGCGCCGACCACCTCGACCGGCACGCTGCTCTCGGCCGTGATCTCGTCGGCCACCTTGCGTCCCTTCGGCGCATCGCGGCCGACGGTGACGATCCCCGCTGCCCCGGCTTTCGCGAAGAGGCGGGCGATGGCTGCTCCGATTCCCTGCGTGCCGCCGGTGACGACGGCGACTTTTCCGTCGATGCGGTTCATTGCACCACCTCGTAGCCGGCCGCGGCCATGACGCGGAGAAGCTCGGCGTGGCCTTTCTTCGCCATCTCCAGCGGCGGGTTCGGCACGGGGTCCTGCTCCGCCTCGACGACGAACCAGCCCTCGTAGCCATATGACGCCAGCCGGCTGACGATCGTACCGAAGTCGAGGCTTCCGTCGCCCGGCACGGTGAAGGCGCCCTTGATGACAGCATCGAGGAAGCTCTCCCGGCTGCGGTCGAGGCCGTCGACCACGCCCTGGCGCACGTCCTTCGTATGGACGTGACCCATCCGCCGATGGTGGCGGTCGATGACGCGCAGGCCGTCGCCCCCTGCGAAGGCGAGGTGGCCGGTGTCGTAAGCCAACCGCAGCGCCTCGCCGGTGTGGTTCATGAGACTGTCGAGCTCCGCCTCGGTCTCGATCACAGCCCCCATGTGGTGGTGATAGGCAATGGGCATGCCCTCCTCGGCACACCACTCGGCGAACGCGGTCACCGTGCGGCCGTAGGTTTTCATATCGTCGTCGGCGATCTTCGGCCTAGTCGTGAGCGGCGCGCCGCGTTCTCCCTGGATGGCGCCGGTGATCTCTCCGTAGACGATGCAGGGCGCTCCGGCCGCAACGAAGAAGTCCATCATTGGGCGGATGCTCTCCTTCTCCGCCTCGATGTCGTTCTCGAGGAGATGGCCCGAGTACCAGCCACCGCAGACCGATATCCCGTGGCGATCGAGAATCGGCCCGAGCTCCTCCATGTTCATCGGGAAGCGCCGGCCGGTCTCCATGCCCGAATAACCAGCGACCGAGGCCTGGCGCAGGCACTCGTCCAGGCTCACGTCGTCGGAAAGCTCAACCAGATCGTCGTTCCACCAGGCGATGGGCGCGATGCCCAATCTTGCTTGCGGCATCCCTTACACTCCAACCCGCTGCTTTGCGCGAATGTCCTCTTGCTGGGCGCGGGCGGCCCTGACCGTCTCGCGCTCCGAGACCTCGGGCACGCCGACATCCCATGGGGCGTCGCCCGGCGTCCAGGTGTAGAACTCGGTGGTCATCGAGAGGACGGTGGTCTTGTCGGTGCCCTTGGCCCACTCCAACGCGGCCTCGAGGTCGGCAAGGCTTTCGCAGTGGCGCGCATGGGCCTGCATGGATTCGGCGTGCTTCGCGAAATCCACGAGAGGTGGATCGCCGGTCGAAGCCCGGCGGCAATCCTTGAACAGGTTGTTGAAGCCGGGCGTTCCCTTGAACTCCTGCAGCCGGTTGATCACCGCGTAGCCGCCATTGTCGCAGATCACGACGATCATCTTGTGGCCCGTGAGCACCGAGGAATAGAGCTCGGCGTTCAGCATCAGGTAGCTGCCGTCGCCCACCATGACGATGGGCGTCGATGTGCCCTGGGTCGCCATGGCGTTGCCCCAGCCGCCGGCGACCTCGTAGCCCATGCAGGAGAAGCCGAACTCGAGGTCGAAGGTGTTGCGCTGCTTGACCCGCCAGCCCTTGGCGACCTCGCCCGGAATCCCGCCGGCGGCGGTGACGAGATGATCGCCTTCGCCTGCCGCCTTGTTCACGACACCCACCACTTGCGCGTAGGAGGGGACCGGCGCGTTGGTCTGCGCCTGGTGCTCGTCCAGGAGCGCGTCCCACTCCTTGAAGAGCGCCTGCGCACTCTTGAGGAGGGACGCGTCGGCCTTCCAGGCGCCGAGGGCCGCGTCCAGCTCCCGCACCGTCTCCAATGCATCGCCGACCACCGCGAGCGCGCGATGCTTGGTCGCGTCCCAGCGCGCCGCGTTGATCGTGATGAAAGACGCGTCGCGCGCGAACGCGGTCCACGACCCGGTGGTGAAGTCCTGCAGCCGGGTCCCGATGGCGAGAATCACGTCGGCATTTTCCGCGAGCGCGTTGGCCGAGGTCGAGCCGACAACCCCAATCGGGCCGCAGTGGACAGGATCGTCGTGGGTGAACGCGCCCTTGCCGGCGATTGTCTCCACCACCGGAATCCCCCGCTCGGCGGCAAAGGCCGCGACGGCTTCCTCGGCGCCGGAGTAGCGAACGCCGCCGCCCGAGATGATGAGCGGCTTCTTCGCCGTCCTGAGCAGCGCCGCAGCTTTCGCTACGCGGTCGCGGTCCGGGCGCGGGCGCGGGATCGTCCAGAGCCTCTCCTCGAAGAACTCCTCCGGGTAGTCGAAGGCCATCTCCTGCGTGTCCTGGGGCAGCGCGATGAAGGCAGGGCCGCAATCGCCCGGGTCGAGCATGGTGGCGATGGCCTGGGGCAGCGACGCCATGAGCTGCGCCGGGTGCGTGATCCGGTCCCAGTAGCGCGAGACCGCCTTGAAGGCGTCGTTCACGGTGACCGTGGGGTCGCCGAAGTGCTCCACCTGCTGCAGCACCGGATCGGGCAGCCGGTTGGTGAAGGTATCGCCCGCGAGGATCAGGATCGGCAGCCGGTTGGAATGGGCCGCGCCCGCCGCCGTCACCATGTTGAGCGCGCCGGGGCCGATCGAGGACGTGGCAATCATGATCTGGCGCCGGCGCTTGGCCTTGGCGTAGCCCATGGCGGCGAGCGCCATGGATTGCTCGTTCTGGCCGCGCCAGGTGGGCAACCGGTCCTGAACCGGTTCCAGAGCCTCCGAGAGGCAAGTGACGTTGCCGTGGCCGAAGACCGCGAAGACGCCGGCGAAGAGCGGAACCCGCTCGCCGTCGATAATGGTGTTCTGACTGCAAAGATAGCGGACCAGGGCCTGCGCCATCGTCAGGCGTACCGTGTTTCGCTGCATTGCTCCTCTCCCCGCGCAAGCGCGATCCCTCGATGACAGACGATCTCATATTGACACAGGGCGCGCGTTGCAACGAATGCAGCCGGCAAGGCCGCGGGCCAATCGCCTTTCATCGCGCACAATGATAGGAAAGCGGGCGCGGCGAGGGGATGGGCGAGCCCGTCGATACCGCGCCGGTCCGGTGCACGCGCTGAGGGAGGCGACATGCAAGGCAACAAACTGAAAGAGATCTGGGCCTCGGGGCAGCCCGTGCTCAACGGCTGGTGCTCCATCGGCAATCCCTTCACCGCCGAGATCATGGCGGGCCAGGGCTACGACGCGGTCACGGTCGACGTCCAGCACGGGGCGCTGGACTACGCCGCGCTGCTGCCCATGCTGCAGGCGGTCCGGGCGTCGGGCGTCGTGCCCATGGCGCGCGTCCCCTGGCTGGAGCCGGGGATCATCATGAAGGCGCTCGACGCGGGCGCGCTCGGCATCATCTGCCCCATGGTCAACACGCGCGAGGATGCGGAGGCGCTGGTCTCCTACATGCGCTACCCGCCGCTTGGCCAGCGCAGCTTCGGCCCGACGCGGGCGGCTGTCGCCATACCGGGATACGGCGTCGAGGCCAACGCCGAGGTCCTGGCGATGGCGATGATCGAGACCGCCGACGGCGTGCGCAACCTGGACGAGATCTGTGCCACGCCTGGCCTCGACGGAGTCTATGTCGGGCCCGCGGACCTCACGCTCGGCACCCAGGAGGGGCGCCTCCCGCCCGCGCTGGACCGGGAGGAGGAGGAGATGATCGCCATCATCCGCCGCATCGCCGATGTCTGCCAGGCGAACGGCATCGAGGCGGGCATCCATTGCGGCACGCCCGAGTATGCGCTGCGTGCCATCCAGTGGGGCTATTCGTGGACTTCGGTCGCGGCGGACTCGCGGCTGCTCGCCGCCGCCGCAGGCGCCTCGGTCGCCTCATGGCGCAGCCTGACGGGCCGCGACGACCAGGCCGAGGTCAAGAGCGGGAGTATCTACTGATGCGGAACATCGACTGATGTGGAGCATCGACTGATGCCGCGCGCGCAGGAAAAACCCCCGCTCCAGGTCGGCGTCATCGGAGCCGGCTACATCGGCAAGGCCCACGTCTTCGGCTATGCCACGGCGCAGAGGGTCCTGGACCTGCCGCTGGCGCCGGTCATGCACACGGTCGCCGAAGTCACGGAGGAGCTCGCGGCCGGCGCGGCCGACACGCTGGGTTTCGCGCAGTGGACGACCGACTGGCGGACCATGATCGACGAGCCCGAAATCGACGTGATCCACGTCGCCACGCCCAACGCGCTGCACTGCGAGATGTCGCTCGCGGCCATCGCCGCGGGCAAGCACGTCCATTGCGAGAAGCCGCTCGCGACGTCGGTCGAGGACGCGCGCGCGATGACGGAGGCGGCCGAGGCCGCCGGCATCAAGACGCAGGTCGGGTTCAACTATCTCTGCAACCCGATGATGGGCTTCGCGAAGGAGATGATCGCGTCCGGCGAGCTCGGCGAGATCCGGGGCTACCGCGGTCTCCACTGCGAGGACTACATGACCGATACCGAGGCGCCGCCCAACTTCCGCCACGAGCCGGCGGGCGGCGGGGCGCTGGCCGATATCGGCAGCCACGCGCTCGCCACGGCGGAGTATCTGCTCGGGCCGATCGCTGAGGTGATGGGGCACTGCGTGACCGCGATCCCCGAGCGCCCCGACGAAGAGGGCGGCCGGCGCACGATGGAGGTCGACGATGTGGGCCGCGCCTTCGTCGTGTTCGAGAATGGCGCCACCGGGTCGATCGAGGGCAACTGGATCTCGACCGGGCGCAAGATGCAGCACGACTTCGAGGTCTACGGCTCCAAGGGCGGGCTCGTCTTCAGCCAGGAACGTTTCAGCGAGCTGCATTACTACAGCGTGGACGATGCGCCGGGACGGCGCGGCTTCCGCCGCATCGAAGCCGCGCCGGATCATCCGCCCTATGGCCGCTTCTGCCCGGGGGCGGGCCACCAGCTCGGCTTCAACGACCTGAAGGCGATCGAGATGGCCGGCTTCGTCGATGCCATGGCGGGCAGGGGCCCGGAGACCTTCAACTTCCGCGCCGGTCTGCGTTCCCAGATTCTGATGGAGACGATCAGGCGGTCTTCGCGCCAGCGGCGCTGGCTCCCGGTCGAGGCTTGACGGCGTCCCGTCGCGGCCGGATCGTTCCGGCGCCAGACGCCGGACGGCGCAGACATTCAGGAGGAGAATGACATGGTTCGGATCGCGGTTCTCGGGTGCGGGCGCATCGGCCAGATGCATGCGGCCAACATCGCGCGCCACCCGCGCGCCTCTCTGGCGATGGTCTACGACATCGACGGGGCGGCGGCGGAAGCGGTGGCCGAGCGCGAGGGCGCACGCGCCATGGCCAGCGCCGAGGAGGTGCTCGCTTCGCCCGACGCCGACGCGGTCCTGATCGCATCCGCGACGCCAACCCATGCGGACTACATCGAGATGGCGGTGGCGGCGGGCAAGCCCGCGCTCTGCGAGAAACCCATCGACCTCACCCTCGCCCGCGTGGAGGCCTGCCGGGCCCGGATCGCGGGCTCGTCGGTGCCGGTCCAGATCGGCTTCAACCGCCGCTTCGATCCGGGCCACCGGGCGGCGCGCAACGCCGTGCTCGCCGGCGACATCGGCGATCTCCACCAGGTCATCATCACCTCGCGCGACCCGGAGCTGCCGCCGCGCGGCTACCTAGAGGATGCCGGCGGGCTCTTGCGGGACATGACCATCCATGACTTCGATCTCGCCCGCTACATGCTGGGCGAGGAGCCGGTCGAGGTCTTCGCGG
>JAPPKP010000015.1 GCA_028819955.1 Rhodospirillaceae bacterium
CCAGGCCGATGGAGATGGGCTGTGCCGTGAGCCAGGGAAAGGCCTCGTTGGAAAGGTCCACGTCTGTAACGGCCTGGAGGATGTCGCGCGAGCGCGGCCCCGCCAGCACGAGCACGCCGTGGGCCGTGGTGATGTTCTCGATCCCCACACCCTTGCCCGCGACGTGGCGCAGCAGGAAATCGTGGTCGTAGCGCTCGGCGGCACCCGAGCTCACGAGGTAGAACTGTTCCGGTCCCTCGCGCAGCACCGTGAACTCGGAGCGCACGCCGCCAGTGACGGTGAGCGCGTGGGCAAGCTTGATACGGCCCGCAGCCCTGGGCAGTCGGTTGGCGAGCACACGGTCGAGCGCGGCCTCCGCCCCGGGCCCCGACACCCGGAACTTGGAGAAGCTGGTGATGTCGATTAGGCCGGCACACTCGCGCACCGCCTGGCACTCGGCGCCCACGGGCCCGAAATAGTTGGTGCGGCGGAAGCTCCAGTCGTCGCGCGCCTCGGTGCCTTCGGGTGCGAACCAGTTGGGGCGCTCCCAGCCATAGCGTTGGCCCCAGACGGCGCCGTGGGCCGCGAGGCGCTCGTGGCAGGGGCTGGTCTTCGCGGGCCGGGCCGCCGGGCGCTCCTCGTCCGGGTAGTGGATGATGAAGACGTGGGCGTAGGCTTCCTCGTTCTTGGCCTTGGTGTAGTGCTTGTTGGCGTAGGCGCCGAAGCGGCGGGGGTCGACCGCCAGCATGTCGATGGAGGGCTCGCCCTCGGCAATCCAGCCGGCGAGCTGCCAGCCGGCGCCGCCGGCTGCGGTGATGCCGAAGCTGAAGCCCTCCGCCAGCCAGAAGTTCGGCAGCCCGTAGGCCGGGCCGATGAGGGGGTTGCCGTCCGGCGTGTAGGGGATCGGGCCGTTCACGCAGTCCTTGATCCCGGCGCGGCCGAACATGGGCACCCGGTTGATCGCGGCCTCGATGTGGGGCTCCAGGCGGTCCATGTCCGGCGGCAATAGCTCCTGTCCGAAGCCCTCGGGCACGCCGTCCACCGCCCAGGCCGGGGCATCCTTCTCGTAAGGCCCGAGGATCAGGCCCTGGCGCTCTTCGCGCATGTAGTAGGAGGCGTCGCTCTCCCTGAGAACCGGCATCTCGGGGAGGCCCTGTAGCCTGCGTTCTTCCAGCTCCGGGATGGTGTCGGTCACGATGTACTGGTGCTCGACAGGGATGGTCGGCAAATCGAGCCCCACCATGGCTCCCACTTGTCTGGCCCAGGAGCCGGTGGCGGTCACCACAGTCTCGCAGGTGATGTCGCCTCGCGTCGTCTTGACCAGCCACTCGCCGGCGCGGGTCCGTTCGATGCCCGTCACCTCGGTGTTGCGGTTGACCTCAGCTCCCCTGTCACGTGCACCCTTCGCCAAAGCCTGGGTCACGTCCACCGGCGCGACGTGGCCGTCGTGGGGATGGAAGAGCGCGCCCACAAGCCCGTCGAGATTGCAGAGCGGCCAGAGATCGCCGATCTCGTTGGGGCCGATCAGCTCGAAGGGCACGCCAATCGTGTTCGCGGTGCCGCAGTAATTGCGGTACTCGTCCATTCGCTCGTGGTTGGTGGCGAGTCTGAGGTTGCCGGTGCGGTGAAAGCTCACTGCCTGGCCGGTCTCTTCTTCCAACTGCTGGTAAAGATCGATGCTGTACTTGTGGAGCTGGCCGACGCTGTAGCTCATGTTGAAGAGCGGCAGCAGTCCTGCGGCGTGCCATGTGGAGCCTGCGGTAAGCTCGGTCTTCTCGACCAGCATCACGTCGGACCAGCCGAGCTTTGCCAGATGGTAGAGCACGCTGCAGCCGACGATGCCGCCGCCGATCACCACCACCCGCGCCTGATCCCTCATACCTCGGTCCCTTCCCGCACTGCACACACCCGTTGCGGCGCGCGCACCCTATCACGCACGCGCGGCAGATGCGCCCGTGCCGACTTGCGAGTCCCTCCCCCGTTGACCCGGCGGCTGGATCGCTCACCATGCTTCCGCATTCGCATCGTGGAGGCGCCGCGTGCCAGATCTGATCGCCATCGGAGAACCGCTTGTAGAGTTGGCCGCAGAGTCCGCAGGCCGGCTGGGCGATGTCGATCGGTTCCGATACGGCTGGGGTGGAGACACGGCCAACTTCGTGCTCGCAGCCGTGCGGCTCGGAGGCGCGTGCGGCTACGTGACACGGGTGGGGCGGGATGCGTTCGGCGACGCCTTCGTCGCTATGCTGGAGACCAACGGAGTCGATGCGAGCCGCGTCATATTCGACGAGGAGCACCACACCGGCCTCTACTTCGTCACCTATACGGGGGAGCGGAGGCACCGCTTCGACTACGTCAGACGCGGCTCGGCGGCGAGCCATCTCACGGGCGCCGACATCGATCCGGACTATGTGGCGAGCGCCCGCGTCCTCCACGTGAGCGGCATCTCTCAGGCGATCTCACGCTCGTGCGCGGAGGCAGCGCGGGTGGCGATGGAAATCGCGCGGAAGGCGGGCACCACCGTCAGCTACGATGCCAACGTGCGACCTGCACTTGGGACCCAAGAGGCCCTGCGCGACAACTTCGAGGCCGCCCTGGCGCTTGCCGACGTCGTGTTCCTGAGCGAGGAAGATGCCGCCCATCTGTTCGGCGAAGGCCCGCTCGAGGACGTCCTGGATCGAGTCCTGGGCGAGAGGCCGAGGCTCGCGGTGGTGAAGCTCGGGGCCGATGGCTGCGTGATCAAGAGCGATGCGGGAGAGCGCTTGCACGTCCCAGCCTGGCGGATCGAGGCGGTCGATGCCACCGGGGCTGGCGATGCGTTTAGTGCCGGGTTCGTCCTGTCTTTGCTCCGGGACGCGGAGCTGGCCGAGGCGGGGCGGTACGCGAACGCGGTGGGCGCGCTCACCGCCACCGGGGTAGGCGCCATCGCGCCCCAGCCGAGCTATACCGAGATAACAGCCTTCATGGAGGAGCAGTTGTCCCGCCTGCGCTGACCACCGACGGATGGTAGAGTGACGCCATGGCAGAGCGTCTCGGCGGCAAGGTCGCGCTGATCACAGGCGCTGGTTCGGTCGGCCCCGGCTGGGGCAACGGCCGCGCCACCGCCGTGCTCTTCGCCCGCGAAGGTGCGCGCGTCGTCGCGGTCGACCGCGACACGAAGGCCGCCGAGTCGACGCGGCAGATTATCGAGAGCGAGGGCAACGCCTGCGCCGTGGAGACTGCGGACGTGACCGACAGCGCCCAGATCGAGCGGGTGATCTCCACAGTCTGCGAGCATTGGGGCGGGTTGCACGTGCTCGTCAACAACGTGGGGGGCTCGGTGCCCGGCGGCCCGGTCGAGCTCAGCGAGGAGGATTGGGCCGGGCAGTTGGAGTTCAACCTCACCAGCGCCTTCCTCACCACCCGCTGTGTGCTCCCCATCATGGAGGACCAAGGCGGGGGCGCAATCGTCAACATCTCCTCCGTCGCGGGGCTCCGCTTCGTCGGCAATCACCACGCGGCCTACGCGGCGGCCAAGGCGGGGCTGGTCCAGTTCACCAAGGCGGTGGCCGTGCAGTACGCAGCGCGGGGCGTGCGCTGCAACTCCATCTCCGTCGGCCTGATGCATACCCCCCTGGTGGAGGCCCGCCTTGCTACGCAGTACGCCGGTGGCGACCTCGAAGCGCTGGTCGCCAAACGCCACGCCCAAGTGCCCATGGGCCGCATGGGCTCGGGCTGGGACGTGGCCCACGCGGCGCTCTTCCTGGCCTCGGACGAGGCCGGGTACGTGACTGCGGCCGATCTGGTGGTGGACGGCGGCCTTACGGCCAAGTGCGACTGAAGGACGGGCGGCAACACCCGTGATCGAGGGGATCGCGCGACGGGACCGGCTGGTGGTGCTGGCCGGCCTCGCGGTCGCCGCCGCGCTCGCCTGGCTCTACCTCATCGACATGGCCCTCGATATGGGCGGCGACATGGCGCACGCGGAGAGCGCCATGATGCAAATGCAGGCCTGGAGCGTGGCCGATGGCCTACTGATGTGGGCCATGTGGGCGGTGATGATGGTGGCCATGATGGTGCCGAGCGCGGCGCCGATGATTCTGATTTTCGCCCGCGTGGATCGCTCCCAGGGCACTGGCCGCACTTACACCGCGACCACCCTCTTCGCGCTGGGCTACGTGCTGGTCTGGGCGGCGTTCAGCGTGGCCGCGACGGCCATGCAGTGGGGCCTGCAGAACGCGGCCCTGCTCTCGCCAATGATGGTCGCCACCAGCACGATTCTTGGTGGCATTCTCTTCATCGCCGCCGGCGTCTATCAGTGGACGCCGTTCAAGTACGCCTGCCTCAAGCATTGCCGTTCGCCCATGTCCTTCATCATGGGGCACTGGCGGCCGGGCCGGTCGGGCGCCTTTCGCATGGGCCTTGGCCACGGCGCCTTCTGCCTTGGCTGTTGCGGCTTCGTGATGGGGCTGCTCTTCGTCGGCGGCGTGATGAATCTCGCCTGGGTGGCGGCAATCACGGTCTTCGTCGTCGCCGAGAAGCTCGTGCCCAAAGGCGAGTGGGTCGCGCGTGCAGGCGGCGTCGCGATGGTCGCCGCCGGCATTTACCTCTTCGCGACAGTCTGAGGACCGTCGGTCAGCACTTCGATCTCAGGAAAGCGGGCGGCATAGGTCGCGGCACGTTCAGGCGGGGACACCGCGAGCGCGGTGGAGAGCGCGTCGGCCATGGTGGCACGCGGCGCGATCACCGAGACCTGCCCCGTTACCTGCGCGGGCCTCCCAGTCGCGGGGTCGAAGAGGTGGTGGTGGCGGCCGCTCGCATCGAACGGGCTCGCGATGCCGGCCGAGGTGGCGACGGCGCGGTCGCTCAGCGTGACGGTGCGCGCGACCGTCTCGGGCTGCGCTGCGCGGCGGATGCCGACATGCCAGGGTCGCCCATCGGGATGGTGGCCGAGTACCCGGACCTCTCCGATGTCGAGGAGAACGTCGTCCATGCCGGCGTCCTGAAGCAGAGTCGCGACCCTGTCGGTGATGTAGCCCTGGGCGATGCCGTTGAGGGTGACCGCCATCCCCGGCCGGGCGAAGCGGACCTCGGCAGGCTCGACTTCGACGGCACGGTAGTCCACCAGCGCCTGCGCCCTGGCGTGCGCGGCCTCGCCGGGCCCGCGCGGATCGGTGTCGGGGCGCGCGAAGTGTGCGGCGTAGAGGCGCCAGAGCGGCTGCACGGTGACGTCGAAGGCGCCCTCCGTCCGCTCCGAGAATGAGCGGGCCTCGGCCAGCAAATCTACCAATTCCAGAGGCGGCGCCGTGAGCCGGCCGTCCCGGTTGAGCCGGCAGATCGCGCTCTCAGGCCGGTAGAGGCTGAACACGTCCTCCAACCGGTCGATCTCTGCGATGCAGCGCGCGATCAGCCAGCGCGCGCGGGCAGCGTCGGGGTCGTAGAGGACGATCTCCGCCGCAGCCCCCAACGCGATGCCGGACCAGCGGTGCAGATGCGACGTCTCCGCGCCCGCCCGGATCGCTGCAAATGGCAGGCCGGCGGCGGCGGCCGCGATGGCGACGAAACGCCGCCGGGTCGGCGCCGGCCTCATTGATGTTCACCCTGCGTCGGCGTCGCGGGGTTGTCTTCGTCGGCGTAAGCGAAGATGTAGCTCTCCGGCACGTCGGTGAGCGCCACGATGCGCCCGCCGTGCTCCGCGACGAAACGCTCGGCCGCCTCGCGCGTGGCAAACGGCACCGCCTCGGGCACGCCCATGCCGCCCATTCTGTCGCTCCCGATCACGTACGCGGCGCCGGCCGCATCGATCCACGTGCCGGGCTCCGGCGCGTCCCACTGGGCCACGCCCATGTCGTTGACGTAGATCGCAGTGTAGTTGCGCGGCTCCTCCGGCAGCATGGTAAAGGCGATGGCATCGCGCACCGACGAGAACCACACGGGCTCGCGCTCGTCGGGAAGGTGAACCTGCGCCTTGGGCCCGCTGTGATCGACCAGGATCATGCCGCAGTAGTGGCCGGAGGCCTCGCGCGTAGGCTCCACTGGCGGGGGCTTGGCCAAAAGGTCGTCGTCCTCGCCGCAACCGGCGACGCCCGCGAGCGCGAGCAGGCCGACCGCCAACAGGGCCAGAGCCCGCCTCACAGCTCCTTCCTTCCGAACAGAAGGCCCGCGAGCCCCAGCGGCACCGCAATCCAGAGCACCATAACCGGGAACAGAAGGGCGTGACCGAAGGCGGCCTCGGCGCTCACCCCCGCCATGCCGGAAAGCGCGCCCACAGTCTCGGAGCCCGCGAGCGTCAGCATGCGGTAGACGTCGGTCGGGTTGAGCAGGAGCAGCACACGGAAGAGATCGCCCGAGACCACCTGCCCTTCGTCCGCAACCAAGATGGCGAGCAGCGCCATGTCGAAGAGCACGACGAAGATCAGCCAGGCCGCCGCCGAGACCCCGGCCGCCGTGCCGCGTTCGGCCACCACGGCGCTGAAGAGCGTGCCGAGCGCGATGAAGGCCGCGCCGAGCAGGATCGAGCCGCCGACCATCACCCCGAAGGCGCCCCAGGCCTCGGCATCGCCGCCTTCGCCGAGGCCCGTGACCAGTGCGGCGACGCCGAAGCCGACCACCGTGGCGATGGCGAGGATCGCGACCTGGCCGGCGAATTTGCCGAGCACGATGCGCCAGCGGGTGACCGGGTAGGTCATCAGGAGCGGCATCGTGCCCCGATCGATCTCGCCCACCAGCGTGTCGTAGCTCACCAGCAGCCCGATGAGCGGCACCAGAAAGACCGAAAGGCTCGAGAGGCTGACGACCGTGATCGCGAGCGGCGAGGCCGCGACCGGCCCGGCCGGCGTGCTGCCGATGAACGCCAATGTCAGCGCCAGCACGCCGAGCAGCAGGGAGGCGGCGAGCATCCAGCGGTTGCGGATGCCGGCCAGGACCTCGTGCCCGGCGATCGCGGCGACCGCGGTCACGGCGCGCGCTCCCCCTCGCTGGCGCTGGTTCCACTGCCGCCGCCGAAGCGGGCATAGACCGCATCGAGGCCGGGCGGGACGATCTCGATATCCTCAACCTCGTCACCCAGGCCCAGAATCCGCTCGATCAGGGCACGCTTCTCGCCTGCGGCGCAGCGGAGCTCCACCGCGTGATCGTTAATCCGCTCCGACGACCGCCCGCCCAATGCCTGCGCAAGGCGCGCTCCGCCGCCCGGCCGTACGGCCACGCGGATCGTGACCGCGAGCCCGGCCCGGCGCTTGAGCTCTTCCGCCGTACCGCAGGCGGCAAGCCGGCCTTCCCGCATGATCGCGATGCGGTCGGTCCCGGCCTCGACCTCGGTCAGCACGTGGGAGGAGAGGATGATTGCGGTACCTCGGCCGGCGAGCTCGTGCAGGGTCTCGTGGAAGGCCTGGCGCGACTCCGGGTCGAGCCCACCGGTGGGCTCGTCCAGGATCAGGAGCCGGGGCGCGCCCAGGATCGCCTGCGCGAAGCCCAGGCGCTGGCGCATACCCTTGGAGTAGGTCTTGACCCGCTTGCCCGCCGCCCCGGCGAGACCCACGTGAGCCAGAGCGTCCTCACAGGCGGCTTGCCCCACCCCCTTGAGCCGGCCGTAGAAGCGGATGGTCTCTCGCCCGGTCATGAAACCAAGGAAAGCCACGCTTTCCGGCAGGAAGCCGATCGAGCGCTTCGCCTCGGTCCAGGCCGGGCTTCCGGGGGCACAGCCCAGCGTCGTCACCGCGCCGCCGTCGGCCCGCGTGAGGCCCAGCGCCAGCTTGAGCAGCGTGGTTTTGCCGGCGCCGTTGTGGCCGAGCAGCGCGAGCCGCTCCCCGGGCGCGAGGCTGAGCGTCACCCCATCGACCGCCGGCTGCCGGCCGTAGGCCTTGGTCGCTGCCTCCAGCGCGAGCGCAGGCGCGGCCATCAGCCGGCACCAAGCTCGGGCGGGCGCATGAGCGGGGCGGAATCGGTCACACCGCCGGGATAGATGGAGGGAAAGCGGTCATGAGCCCAGCGCAGGATGCGCACCGACGGGCTGGTGAGCAGCAGCTTGGCCAGCGGATGACGCCAGACCACTTGATCGACGAGATCGTTGGGCCTGTAGGGCACGTCGCCGATGCCGTCGCCGTCTAGATCGAGGGCGGGATTGTCGCTCCAGTAGTTGCCGACGCCGTCGGCGGACCACTCGACATGGCGCGTGCCGACGTACTTCACCTGGGTCGCGTTGCGGACGAAGCCGTTGCCCGCGATCAGATTGCCCTCGGAGCCTGCGGTGAAGTGGATGCCGATGGCGCAGCCCTCAAAGAGGTTTTCGCTGAGCACGTTGCGGTTCGCATTGTAGAGAAAGACGCACTTGGTGCGGCCCGCGCGCACCAGATTGCGCTCGATGCGCGACTTGTTGGTGAAGTTGAAGAGGAAGCCGTGGTCGCGGTCGCCCGTGGAGCGGTTGTCGAACACGCGCAAGCGATCCGAATACATCAGCGCGTAGCCCACGTGGTTGTCGTGGGAGACGTTGCCGCTCACCTCGCTGTCGTGGGTGTACATGTAGTGAATGGCGAAGCGCAGGTCGTGGAAGCGGTTGTTGCGGAAGGCGTTCTTGCGGCTGGTGGTGACGAAGATGCCGTCGCGGCCGTAGCGTACGTCGTTGTCCTCCACCACCGAGCCCTTGGCTGCCCACAGATGGATGCCGTTGCCGCGCTCGCTCATGCGCAAGTCGCGGTTGCCGATCACCTCGTTGCCTCGCACCAGCGCGTTCCTGGCGCCGTGCAGGTAGATGCCGAAGAGGTTGTTCTCCAGCCGATTGCCTTCGATCAGCGCGCCCTTGGCCGGCTTGTCGAGGAAGATGCCGGCGTCGGTCTCGGCAAGGCTCGTGCCGGAGTTTCGGACTATGAGCCCGCGTAACGTCACATCCGGCGCGGCGACGCTGAGGACGCGGCCCTTGCCGCCGCCGTCGAGGATGGCGCCGGGCGCCCCTTCCAGCGTCAGCGTCCGGTCGATAACGATCGGCCCTCGATAGAGGCCCGGCGCCAGCCGCAGCATCGCGCCGGACGGGGCTGCATCCAGCGCGGCCTGCAGCGTCCGTTCGCCGGGCGAGACTTCGATGGCGGCGGCGGGCGCAGCGCGCACCTCCCCCGCGGCGGTAGCAAGCAACGCCACCGCCGCGACGAAGGGGAGCGCCGCGCGCCGCAGTCGCATCAGGCAGACTTCGGCTTCACGAACATGCGCCCACGCATCTCCATGTGCAGCGCATGGCAGAACCACTGGCAATAGAACCAGTGGACGCCGGGCCGGTCGGCGGTGAAGGTCACCGACGCAGTTGCCTGAGGCGCCACCTCCATGGCCACCCCGTAGTTGGACAGGCTCCAGCCATGGCTGAGGTCGTCCACATCGTCCTGGTTGGTGATGTAGACGGTGACCTCGTCGCCCTCGTTCACCTCGAAGGTCTCGAGGCTGAAGGCGGGCGCGATCGAGTACATGTAGACCCGCACCTTGTTGCCGTCGCGGATCACGTCCTCGCCCCAGTCGAGATCGACACCGTCCTTCGCCGCCTGCTGGCGCGCCTCCTCCCAAGTGGGGTCCTCGCGATCCCAGATCTGCTTTGGGTTCATCTTGCTGCGATGAACGATGATGCAGTCGTGGGGCTCGGAGAAGGTGGGGCCGTCGTGGACCAGCTCCATCTTGTCGCCCGAGATATCGATGAGCTGCTCGCATTCGGGCTTGAGCGGGCCCACGTTGATGAACCGGTCCTTCGAGAACTTGTTGAG